>DASXHY010000225.1:0-14971 GCA_036488095.1 Verrucomicrobiia bacterium
ACCCCCAGCGCCACATATCGCCGATCATTAATGCCGCCGAGCGCCCAAGGCCGAAGCGCTGCACCGCGAGCGCGGGATAGGTCTGGCCGCTCGCGTCCGAGACAGTCGCGAGCACACTCGCGCCAGGCTTGATTTCGCGCAACGGATTGAGCACTTGAAAATTCGGCATCGCTTCCATACGGGTTTGTTCCTCGTTTTCGACGGGGCGCAATCGCGTCCAGGGCTGCAACCAGCCTTCGCGTGTGAGCGTGAGCTTGAATTCTCCCGGCAGTTTCGCCTCGACGGGCCGATCCAGGTAAACCGGCAGCAGCGAGGCAATCGGCGTGCCCTGATAATTCCCTTCGCGAAACGATTCCGCGCCGCCGAGCATCAGAAAACCGCCGCCGCGTTCCGAAACAAAACGTTGCAGCAACGCCATCTGGTCGTGGGTGAAAAACTCCGCCTCCGTATCGTCGATGATCACGGCCTGGTAGCGATACAACTCCTCCGCGGTCTTGGGAAATCCGCCGCGCAATTCCAACGCGTCCTTCGTGTTCAACCGCACCAACACTGGCTGGTCGTAACGCGCGGTTTCCTCGTCATTGGTGCCGAAGCCGCGAAAGAGCGGATTGCTCGATTCGCCTTCCCGCCCCTTGAACACGAATTTCGGCTCGCGCGCGGCCACGCGAATGAGCGCCACCATTTGCACCTGCGGATCGTCCTGGATGGCGCGATTGAGAAATTTATATTCCCAATTTGGCCGCCCGCTCACGTAGAGAACGCGATACGGCTCCTGTCCTCGATCCACGACAATCATCCGGCGGTTGTTCGCGAGCGTGGCCTCGCGCGTCGGCGTGCCTGGTGCAGCCAGCTCGTCTGCGGTGCGTGTTTCCACTTCATAAAAATGAAGGCCCGCCGTTTCGGGATGAATTTGAAAACGGAAATTCAAGCTGGCGGTGCCGCCGTCCGCGCGTTGAGTCGATTGCGCCACGACGTTTGTGACCGCGATGATGCGTGAGGCAGTATTCGTGGCGCTGCCATTCGTGATGGCCGCGCTCGCGGCGACTTCGACCAATCGCGTGGTGATTTGCGAGCCGGCGAGGCCGTTGGCATTGACTTCCGCCTGCACCGTCACCGGCGCGTCCTCAAATGCAGTCTGGCTCACGCCGACTTTATTCAAGGAAACATCCTGAATCGCCGAATCGCTACCGATAATCACCGGGTAAATCGGCGGGCAACCGTCCAGCGCCGGCAAATCAACGCCGATATCGGTCGCGTTGCCGTCCGTGAACAACAACACGCCGGCCACGGGTTGGCCGCGCCAATATTCGGCTGCGGTCCGCAGCGCGCCGCCCAGGGCCGAGGCGCGGCCGTCGAAATTCATTTCCGAAAAATCGCGCGTGCTTTGCAATCGCGAATCGAAGGTGTAACGGCGCACTTGAAAATTATTCTCCAACTCCGAGCGCCAGGCTTTGGCGCCGCCGGTCAATTGCTCGCGCAAAACATCGCCGCGCGAACGCGTTTCAGCGGCATCCTTGATGTTCAAACTCTGGCTGTTGTCGGCAATGACGCCAAAAATATTCGCGCCGGGCCGCGCGCGCTGGCCAACCCACATGGGATCAAGCAGGCAAAGCGCGAGCGCAACAACACCGGTGAGTTTCAGGAGTCCGCAAACGATTTTCACCCACGGCTCCAAAGCACTGCGACTCCATGACCAGATCAGAGTGGCCGCGAGGATGATGACAAGAACGAGGACGGGGAACGCCCACGCGCGATTGGAGAAGATTACGGCGGCGAGCATGGTCATTGCATTCGCGATCCATTTTTATCCCGAAGGGATGATCGAAAATAGCCCGGCGTTTCAACGCCGGGAAGACAGATAACGCAGCACAAGTCCCTAAGGGACGGCTGAAACGGCGCTTGATTATTCAACCGTCCCTTCGGGACTTGAGTAAATCGCAGGTTGTTCCCGGCGTTGAAACGCCGGGCTATTGTCATGATGTCCCTTCGGGACAAAGTTTCCGAAATCACGCGCGCTCCTCTCACTGCGCGCTCCCGAGTTTTTCGTAATATTTTCGCACAAGCTCGGAATAATTATCGGGAACGGGATCGCGGTCGAGCGGGACCAGGCTGTTCGCGTTTTGCTGGCGCGCCAGTTCCTGTTGCAACCAGACGCGCACCTGCGTCATCGGCACCACGATTTGCTCCCGCACAACTTTTTCATCCGGTCGCCGACCGCTCTGGCGAAATTGCTGCCGGAGCGCGCCTACGCGTTCACGAACGGTGGCCAATTGATACCGCAAATCCGGCGAATCCACCACCTGCTCGACATCGCGCAACCGGTCGGCCCAATTCATATACTCGCCGCCCGTGATCGGTCCTCCAATTCCGCCACTGTCAGCGTCATAAGTCCCGCCCACGAGTTGCCTCGCCAACTGGCTCAAGCGCTCCCGATCGCTTAACTGGCCTCCGGCTTGTGTGCTCTGCGCATTGTCGCCGCCGCGTTGGCCCGCGCCATTTTGCGCGCTGCTCGAAGAATTGTCCGCCTGCTGGCCCGAATTGGAGGTCTCGCGATTTTGCGCTTTGGCACTCGCTGGATTGCTGTCGCCGCCGTTCCGGTTTCCCGGCATGAACTGTAAGGAGGGCTGGTCGCCTGGGCGATTATTTTGCGCCTGTTGCTGCGACTCGCGATTCCCCGCCTGGCCATTTTCGACTGCGGCGCTGGAATTGGTTCCTTCGCCGTTCGAACTATTTTGTTCCACGCGTTGTCCGGACACGTTCGCCAGCCGATTTGATTGTCCCGAGGCGCCGGTTCTTCTACCCGCCACTGGCGTTGCGTTGGTATTTGCAGCACCGGTCTCGCGCTGCATCTGCTGAATTAAATCATCCAACTCCTTTTGCGCGTATCGCAAAGCATCCGTTTCGTTGCCGAGCACGCTTTCGGCGGCGGATTCAACGCCTTGCCGCAATTCATTGATGTTCGTTCGCGCGGTCCGCTCCATCTCGCTGGTCTGCGGTAAAAATCCGCGCTGCGCGAGTTGCGAACTCATTTCCAGCAGGTTATCCGTGCGGCGCTGGTCGGCGCGACGCAACGTGTCGTAGAGTTTTTGCGACAGGAGCGGCTCGACATTTTCCGATTGCTCGCTCACGCCGCGCATTTGCGCGAGCAGATTGGTGAGTACGCCCTGTTGTTTTGCCAGTTGCTCCGAGAGCTGCTGCGAATTGGTCGCAGTATCCAGGGATTTTTGGTCGCCGTTCTGCAACGAATCAAGTTTCTTTGCGATTTCATCCTCCTGCTTCGCGAGGTCGCGCGCCTCGCTGCGCATCTGGCGCATCTGCTCGGCGAACTGGCTCGAGCTTTGCCGGCGCAAATCCTCGCGCAGATTTTGCATCGACTGTTGGGCGCGCGTGCCCGCTGCCAGCGCCTGCGAGGGCGAGTCCTTTTCCATCTCCTGCGCGGCGCGTTGCACGTCCGAGCGGGTCTGGTCCAATTGCTGCCGCGCGTCGGCCTCGGAACTGGCATTCGGCGACTGCTCCATTTTCTGGCGCAACTCATCGACGTCCGCAAGCATCTGGCGCTCCTCATCGCGCAGGCGTTTGAGCTGGCGCTGCAAATCTTCGCGTTCCTGGTCGGTTTTGGCCGCCTGCAACGCGGTTTGCAATTCGCGCAGCCGGTCGTTCATGTCCTGCTGTCGCTGCGCCAGTTCTTTCAAGCGGCTGGCGAGTTCGGATTGTTCGCGCTGCTGCTGCGTGGGCGCGGCGGAAGCCTGGCGTTCGGTTTCGTAACGGTTCTCCTCGGATTTCATCTCAAGCTGATCGAGTTGCCGTTGGTTCGGTTGGCCGGAATTATTGCCACTCTGGCTGCGCGAGCGGGAAATGCGATATTCGCGCGGAGTGGCTTTTAACAATGCCTGATACGCCGCCTGTTCCGCAGTCAAAGCCGCCCCGAGCTTTTCGGGAGAATCTTTCGCCGCCTCCAGCGCGGTATGCGCTTTTTCCATTTCCCTGATGGCGATATCGAGCGCGTTTTTGGTGCCGGGATCCACGCTTTTATCCAACGCCTCCCGCGCCTGTTGCACCGCCTGCGCCTCCGAATCGATCACGACGGTTATATCCGACGAATAGCCGCCACCCGGTTTTGCACCGGCATCCGGCGGCGAATCCTGAGCCCGAGACGCGGCGGCGCAGAGCATCGTTGCCGCGATAAATAAATTCAGGTGTTTCATGAGTGCCTCACTTTGTTTGGGGCGCGGATTTGTCGCGTTCCAGTTTCCAGGTGGCGATGACAATTTGCTTTTGCAACTCCGCCAGCTTCGTTGCCTGACTGCCCTGGCCTTGACCGCTTTCCGCCTCGCCCGATTGGTCCGGACGAAAAATTTCCTCGAACGGCCGCACTTCGGCGAAAAACATATCGCTGTAGGTACGCCGCACCTTGCCATCCGGCCCGTAATCATCCGCCCACGCGAAATAAGAAACGAGCTGGTCGACGTTGACGCCCAACTTTTCCATGGAGATCAACCGGCTGAACTGGCGTTTTTCATTGGCGCGGGCCGGCCCGCCGAGTTCCACCATTTTCGGATCCTGCCCGGCGATGCCAAAGCCGACTCCGTATTTCAACACGCCGAAATCATCCGTGGCTTCAGCTTGCAATTGCAATTCCTCCAGCGGTGAAACCCGTTGGTCGCCGTGCGGAAACGCCACTTTCACTTCCGGGCGGCGATTCGTCAGCACTTGAATGGAAAATTCCGCGGGCGATTTGTTGGTGCGGCCATCCGCATCCACCAGTTCCAGGGAATAACGCGCGCTGTTGGTGAGCAGCATTTCATCGAGGGTCGCGACGGCATTTGTTTGCACGGCCAACGGCAGCGACGTGTCGCCGCGCGACGCGATGAGGCGTGCGCGAGCGACGGGCTTGTTAAGTTCGAGCGTATAGGTCAGCCGCGTGCCCTCGACGGCGCTGACGCGGAGTGTGTCGGGAATGATTTTGTTGGTCAGGCCGGTGTAGGCGGGAAATTGGAGCGAAGCGTCGGCGCGCGAGAGAGCCGGATAATCAAACACGGTTATCTTGTAGTCGGGCGTTTTTTTGTTCGCGTATTCCACGTGATAGAGGCCGTCTTCCGTCACTTCCGACAGGCTCGCGCCGAAAACTGGATCGGCCAGATGCCGTTCCAGCGGAATGCGTTTGGTTTTGCCTGACGCGGAAACGAGGACGAGCGCGGCTTCGGCGGGCGGGCGGCCATCAAACCGCGCGGAGATGACAAGACCGATGCCGCGCTCCACATTCGTGTCGCCGGGTGAAACAGTGACTTTCGATTCCATCCAGGCAAACCGTGGCATTGATGAAGGGCGGCCGCGGGTGATTCCGTGACTGATCAAAAGCACCGCCGCGAAGGCAACCAACGCGCCGATTTGCAGACCAAATGCGGCGGATGATTTTTGATTGATGCTTGCGCCCCAAAGATGTTGCTGGCGATGGGTCAACACTTCACCAATGACGCGCTGTTGCAAAAAGTGGAAATCGCCCGAGTCGGGATTGGGCTGTTGCTCGGCGGCGGCGGAAAGCAAGTGGCGCAATTCGGGATGCAATCGTTCCAAAGCGGCGACGAGCGCCGGAAAATCGGCGGGGCGACGGCGCTCGTTTGTCCACACAACGATTGCCGCGGCAACTCCGGCCACCATTGGCAAGACCCAAACCAGGCGGGAGTTCCAACCGGTGAATTCGTGGAACAGAAAAAGCGCGACGCAAAACGCCGCCGCCGCGACCCAGCAAAGCGCGAGACGCCGCCACAGCCGAACCCGGCGGAGCGCGGATTCGAGCTCGCCAAGTTTTCTTTGGAGGCGCGGTTCCATCATGCGACGACCTCTTGTGTTTTGACGCGGCGCGCGAGGCGGCCGCTGAACGTGATTTCCAACAAGGTAACGGCGAGAACGCCGCCAATCAACCAGCGCCAGAGCTTTTGCCGATTTTCCAGTTCGGACTCCTGCAAATGACGTTGCTGCGCCCGGACCTGGGCAACCGAGATTTCCGGGGTAATCTGCAAGGGGACGCCCAGGCGCGCAAGCTCGTCAGGCGCGAGCGGCGCGGTGCGGCTTTCGTCGAGGGGCACATTGACGGCGTAACGACGCTGTTTGCCCGCGATGGTAGCAATGTAAATTCCGGGTGAATCGGTTTCCGTGAACGGCGCATCGGCGCGGAGCGACAGTTTTTTTCCGTCGGGTTTTTGCCATTCGACTTCTGGGAGCGCCGGCGTCCCGGCGGCCAGTTTATCTGTCTCCGGACTGGCCGGTCCCGCCATGGCGGGAGCGCTCCTGCTCCCGGGGATCGCATCGCCAGTGAGAAATTGGAAGCGCATCGGCGAGGCTGCGCCGCTCCAGTCGAGCATGCGTTGCATCAGCGGCGGAAACTTGCTCGAGACGGCGAGTTGACTGTCTGACGGGTTCCAGCCGGAGGCGAGCACGAGCAAGTTGCCTTTGCCGACGGTCAATTGCGCCAGGGCGGGTGAGCCATCATCAAACTTTGCGAGGACATGGGCGGGCGCGCCGGTGGGAATTTGCCAGCGGCGATGCTTCCAGAAATGGATGTGGGTAAAATCGCTGAAACGCGGGTCGGCGAACGGCGCGAAAATAGGATGCGAAAAATCGACGTCGCCGAGCAGCGCATAATCACCGCCGGCCTCGGTGATTTGTATTTCAGAAAGGCCGGCGAGCGCGGAAAGCGTAGAAGCCATTTGGGAGTCGGTCAAAACGAGCAGCGCGGATTTTCCGCGCGCGAGCCAATCGTGCACCGGCGTCATTTCCTCCGGCGCGAGATTATCAGCGATGACGGCGAACGACGCACGGTCCAGCAACGCAGGCGAAAACGCGGAATTCGTGTATGGCCGAATCACCTGGACCCGCTGGCGCGGCGCTTCCGGGAAAACGCGCTCGACGTAATAACGCAGCTTCCCGGGGTCGTTGACGGATTCCGTTCCAAACCAGGCGATGCCCACGCGCTCGAATTCCGGGGCGGCGTAATAAGAAACATCGTCGAAAGTTTCCCCGTCTCCACTCAATCGCAGTTCGGCCGAGGTAGCGGCAGATGGAAGTTTTGGCGCGCTGAAAGTGCGACTCTGGCCGGGCGGCAGATAAATTTCCATCGGCACGGCGCCGCCGGTTTGCGTGTTCCAAGTTAATTGAAATTTTTCCTGGCGCGAATCGCGAGAATTGGCGACGCGGACATGAATGGCTTCTTCATCGCTGGTTTTTGCGTTGGACTCGGCGAGGATTTCGAGTCCGGCATTTCCTTTGCGCGATGGTTCGACGCGCTCGACGCTGACTTTCACGCCCGTCGGCCAATCGTGACCCTGGAGGCCATCGAGTTTCGCACCCTCCTGCAAATCACTGATCAAAACGACTTCGCGCCGGGCAAATGGCTTCGCGCCAGGAGAATCGTTCATCAATTGTTCCGCCGCGCTCGTCAAGCCGAGGCCGAGTTGCGTGTTCAGCCAACCCGGATTCACCGCGGCCAACCTTTGCCGGGCGAGTCCGGCGCGTTGATCGGCGGCCCACGAGGACCATTCGGCGAAACTGACGAGCACGCGCGGCTGTCGGTCGAAGGTCATTATGGCGACCTGGTCGCCGGGCGTGGCTTTGTTGAGATACGATTCCGCGACCGAGCGCGCTTTGTTCCACAGCCCTTCGCGCCTCATGCTGGCGCTGGTGTCCACGAGCAAAACCATTTGGCGCGCTTCCGCGGACTGTGAGGGCAATGCGATGTCTTTGGAAAAGAAAGGACGCGCAAAAGCGGTGGCGAGCAACACGAGCGCGAGACAGCGCAACAGCAGCAGCCAAAGATGTTCGAGCTTCCGCCGCCGGGTGATGCGCGGCAGAGTTGGGCGCAGAAACATCAGCGAACTGAACGGCACACGCTCGCGCGCGGCGCGGCGGATGAGGTGGAAAAGAATCGGGCCGGCAATGGCCAGACCGCCGAGCAGGAACCATGGGGTGAGGAAGTTCATCTTCTAAAAGCTCCAAGCGTCAACGTCCAAGCTCCAGAGAAGCCCCAAGAGCCAAGCGATTCGCGCTTTTGGAGCTTGGTGCTTGGGATTTCTCTGGAGCTTGGAGCTTGGAATTTGGAACTTCGTTTATTCATTTTCCCGAGCTTCCTATACCCAAGGTTCCTTGCTGGCCACGGCGGCGCACCAATTTACCCCGGCTGCGCAGAAAGTCGGAGAGGCAAAGTTCCAACGGACGATCGGTGGTCACGCGATGAAATGATATGCCGAGGCGGCGGCAGATTTTTTCCACACCTTCGCTATGTTCGGCCAGCTTGCGCTGGTATTCCGGCCGCACGGCTTCGGGGTCCAGATAAAGATCGCGTCCGGTTTCCGCGTCCTGGAACAACATCGCGGTATGGAAATCGAAGGCCAGTTCATTCGGGTCGAGCACCTGGAACAAAATGACTTCGTGACCGGCGGCGGTGAGCCGGCCGAGGCTCGTTTCGAGTTGGTCAACGGGAGCCAGCAAATCCGAAATGAGCACCACCAGCCCGCGTTTGCGGACCAGTTCCGAAACGCGTCGCAACGGGGAATTCAAATTCGTTTCGTGGCCGGTCCCGCGCTTTTCCAGCGCCAACATGAGTTGACGCAAATGGCCATGACGATGCCGCGCGGGCAGGTAGTCGCGGACCTGCGCATCAAAAGTAAAAAGTCCGGCGGCGTCGCCCTGACCATCCAAAAACCAAGCGAGGGTCGCCGCCAGCGTGCGCGCATAATCGGATTTGGAATACCCCAGCGAGCCGTATTCCATCGAGCGGCTTTGGTCCACGAGCAAATGACAGCGCAGGTTCGTCTCGTCCTCGAATTTTTTCAGATAGTACCGATCCGAGCGGGCGAACAGCCGCCAATCGAGATAACGCGTGTCGTCGCCGGGCGTGTATTGGCGGTATTCGGTGAACTCGACCGAGAAGCCGTGATACGGACTGCGATGCAGGCCGGTCCAGAACCCTTCCACCACTACGCGCGCGCGGAGTTCGAGATTGCGAATGGCCATGAGGGCCTTGGGATTGACGGAGGATTCGCCGCGGCGAGGCGCAGAGTTTATGAACGGGGAGGAAGACATGGGCGGCATTAAACTCCCGATTCTTTCACCGTTTCCAGCAAGCGCTGAATAATCGTTTCCACATTCGCGCCCTCGGCTTCGGCGCGGTAATTGACGAGGATGCGATGGCGCAGCACCGGAGCGGCGAGCGCGCGAATGTCCTCCGCGCCGACGTGCGTGCGGCCCTGCAACAGCGCGCGCGCCTTCGCGCCCGTCACGAGAAATTGCGACGCACGCGTGCCGGCGCCCCAACTGACCCAATCGTTCACGAACGCCGGCGAATCGCTTTGTTGCGGGCGAGATGACGACGCCAATCGCACCGCGTAGCGAACCAGATTGCCGGCAATCGGCACCTGGCGGACGAGTTCATGAAATCGCAATACGTCCTCGCCGGTAAACAGCGGCTCAATCTTCGGCGCGCGGCGCGCCGTTGTTTGCTGGACCACGGCCACTTCGTCGTCTTCGGCCAAATAATTGATTACCACGTTGAACATGAAACGGTCGAGTTGCGCTTCGGGCAGCGGATAGGTGCCTTCCATTTCAATCGGGTTCTGCGTCGCGAGCACGAAGAATGGTTCGGGCAACGGATGCCGCACTCCCGCCGCGGTGACCTGGTGTTCCTGCATCGCTTCGAGCAGGGCGGATTGTGTCTTGGGCGGCGTGCGGTTGATTTCATCGGCGAGAATCATGTTCGCGAAAACGGGCCCTTTCACGAACGTCATCCGGCGTCCGGCGTCCGTTTCGGAGAGAATCTCCGTGCCGGTGATGTCCGCGGGCATCAGGTCGGGGGTGAATTGAATGCGCTGGAATTGCAGGTGAAAAATCTGCGCGATGGATTTCACGAGCAACGTCTTGGCCAGTCCCGGCGCGCCGGTGATCAGGCAATGCCCGCCGGAAAACAGCGCGAGCAGGATTTGTTCGACGACTTCCCTTTGTCCGACGATGACCTTGGCGAGCTCGGTTTCAACGCGTGCGCGGCCGGTGATCAGTTTTTCCACGGCTTGCGCGTCGGAGGTTTGGATGGGCGGTTCAATGGCGGTTTCCACAATGTCTTTCGTTGTTAATGGGTCATGAGGTAAAAAATAATATTTATCCCGAGCGGATAGCCGCGCTTTTCGGAGAACTCGTGGAAAAACCAGTCGTCCTCGCCCTCCCGTTCCCAGGCATCGCCGTTGTCGGTGTCATGAGTGGCAATGACCATGATGCGGCCTTTGTCGTCGAGCAGAGCGCGGACGTGCACATCGCGGCAATCCTCGGGAGTGCCGTCCTTATACCGATGGTTGATTTCCCAGGTAAAATCCGTCGAATGCCGAATCTCGGCCCAATGGCTGGCGGGCGTTTGCAATTTGTTTTTCGGCACTTTGATGTCGAAGACACAATGAAAAATCGGATGGTCCATGGGCAGTTCAACGAAGTCGCGTTCGGGAAAAACCCGTTTCATCTGGGCGGCAAACGTCTCCCATTGCCAGCGGCCCCAAAAATCATCGACCATCAGCACGCCGCCGTTGAGAAGATATTTTCGAAGGATGGGAACTTCCTCGTCGCGCAGGAGCAGGCCGCCGGGTTCGACCGTATAAATCCAGGGATAATTAAACAGGTCGGGATCGGTGAGACGAAGCGTGCGGCCGTTCGGGTCGACCTTCATCGAAGTCATTTGTTGGAGACGAAAAGAGAGATTGAGGTCGCTGTCGGGAAAATCCGTGATCCAGCTTCCAGCCGTCCAGGAGGCGTTGGGATCGCGGTCGCGAATGATGCGCACGAAAGTGAAAACATCCTTTTCAAAGCCCGGTTTATTGGTCCACATGGGCGTGCCGGTGCTGTGCGAGGCGATCTCGCGCGCCGTGCGCACTTTGGTTTGATCCACCCACTCGCCGCCTTCAGTCTGGATCATGTCCCCGCCGTCGCGATAACGCCGTCCCCAATTCTGGGCCGCGCAAATACCGGCGAACGCCAGCGCGAGCAGGACATAGAGCATCCAGGATTTTTTCATGTGCGCGTCTTTTTAAGCGTAACGATACCGTTGGAAATGGGGAGCGCGCCCGCCTCGGGCGCAGTGAGACGCGCCTCGCGGCTCACTTCGAGGCGTGAAATCAGCCCACCGTTTAGTGTCGTCCCACGCGTCAATTGTTCGGTGCGAGGCGCACCGAACGGCAGCCGGGGCGGCTGCCCTCCCCGGGGATTTAATCGCAATGTTCCGGCGTTCGCCTGAGGTTGCGGCGCGCTTTTCTCCAACTCCAGCAACAGCCTTTGCGCTTCGCGATATCGCGGCGCTTCTTCCAGCGCCTGCAACACGTGCCGCTTGGCTTCAGCTTCTGAATCCCCGCGCGCGTGCAGCAATGTCGCGAGTTGGAAATGCGTTTCCGCAGCATCGGGCGGGCCGAGCGCCAGCAATTTCCGGCAGGCCGCGATGGCCAGATCGTTATTTCCGAGCGCGGCACCGGCTTCGGCCAGCCCGCGATACGGCGCGGCGCTCAGCGGATTTATCGCGAGCAGACGTTCGGCGTAATTGGTGACCGACACCCAGTCCTTCCGCTGCCCGCACAATTCAATCAAGCGCCCAAACAGTTCCGCGAAATCGGATTCCTGCGCGGCGAATGTTTGAAGCGTCGCCAATTCGGCGTTGGTATCGCGGAGATTGCGCTCGGTCACGGCGAGCATCCAGAGCGGATTCTGCGCTTTGCTTTCGCCGTGGTAAATTTGGACCACCGATTCCAGGGCTGGTTTCGCATTCGTCCAATCTTTGGCGCGCATCAGTTCCTCGGCGCTTTGCAGGCGCACGTAATAATTGTCCGGGTGCGCCATTTTCCATGCCGCGCGTTCGGATTCCGAATGGGTCTCCGGCGGTTTGGCGAGGTCCGCGCCCGGCGCGAGTTTTTCGGCGCGATCGCGCGCGAAGGCGGCAAATTTGTCTTCCAATTCCGGCAACGGCGCCGTGTGCGCGGCGATGGCCTGGTTGATTTCCGCGCCGTCGTGCAAATCGCCAAGAATTTTTTTCAACGCGTCCAGGCCGAATTGGTCCACGATGTATTCAACGACGAGCGACGATTCGTAATAGCCGAATAACAGGTGCTCGGATGTTTTGGGCGCGAGGAAAACGCCACTCAATTTTCCCAGCGGCGTCAGTTCGCCGTGCAGAATCATGTCGCGATAAGCGAGGTTCATTTTCTCGCCCCACAACGGGTTGGCCTGACGTTCCTCGTAAACGGAAATTCCCTCGCTGAGCCAGCGCGGCATCCGGTTGCGCGTGGCCGTGAGCGTGATGACGTGAGTGAACTCGTGCCAGAGGACGTCCTCCCAATTCGCGGGGTTCGGCGCCTGCGAGGCGGGACTGTTCGCGGTGATGACTGAGCCGAAACACACGCCGAGATAGCCCGGGTTGCCCGGCATTCCAAACGTGCGCACGGCAAAATCCTTTTGCTCCGGGAAAATTTCCACCACCGTCGGCTGCGTCAGTTCCACGTCGTATTTGCGGCAAAGTATTTCGCGCTCGCGGCTCAATAAATCCAGCACGCGGTCGCCATACAACTGGGCTTCGAGCGGCGCCATGTGGACGATAAAATGCGCGTTGGTGAGCGTCTGGAATTTCTCCATGCGATCGTGCAACGTCGACAGGTTGTAGGCGGTCACGTCGTAGGCGTCTTTTTTGTGAACGCCTTCGGCGAGTTTCCAGCCATCGTCATTTTGGCCGAGCCGCAACAAATCCTCCGCAAGTTCACGTTGCGCGGGCAAAAAATCCGGCTCGAAATCCAGCGCGCGCCGCTGCGCCGCCGCGCCTTCCGTAAAACGATATTTTTCCGACAGCTTTTTACCGATGAGATAATCAACTTGGGGATTGGTTTGATAAAATTTCAACGCGGCATCGCGCAATTCTTTTTCCTGCGCGGCGTCATTTCGCAAATGCGCAAGCACGGAACGATACGCGAGCGCCTCGGGCTGATGCGGGTTCACTTCGAGTGCGATGGCCAGTTGCTTTTGCGCGTCGTCATATTGTTCGGCGTCGATCAGATGGTCGGCGAGCAACAGCAGAGTCGGGATGTGGTGCGGGTTCGCCTTCAGGGCGGCCTGGATGTGCTGCATCATTTGCTCGCGATCACTGTCCTCGAACGATTTGGCCAGACCGGATTCCAGGTCAGGATCATCGGGAAATATTTTCAGGCCGGCGCGGAAGGCGTCGGCGGCGAGGGCAAAATCATGTTTTTCCAGGGCGAGCCGGCCGCTGGCCAGGAACGCATCACGCGGCGGCGGGTTCATTTTCTCGGCCGGCTGGAAACAATTTTGCAACACCACCTGCGGTTCGACGCCCAGCAACAGCATCGTGTCGCCGAGCGCCACCAGATTTTCGCCGCCGGAATTAATTCCGCGCCGCCGCTCGATGATGTCCTGCGCGTCGGATAACCGGCGGTTCGCGCCGGCAGGATCGTTTTGATAAAGGGCCGCTTCGCGCGCGAGCAGGAACATGCGCAGGCGGATGGGATAATCCCGGAGGCCATTTTGCGCGTTCGTATATGCCTCGCCATAACGGCCAACGGTCAGCAGCGATTGGACAAGCGGAATGCGCCAATCGCTGGAGGAGCCGCCGGCAACCTGTTTCTGCGCGGTCTTGATGACGTCCTCGTAATTGCCCCGGAGGTATTGTTGCTGAGTTTCCTCGAGAGTTTGAGCCGGAGCGAAGGAGCAACGAAGAAAAACGACACCACAAAACAGCCAAAAAGAAATCGGCTTCAACCGAAACATCAGCCGCACTGTTGGATACCTGGGCATGGCGATTCAGATTGATACGCTGATTTCGTGTGTGACGCAAATGCGGTTTGGTCAGGACTATGAATTATTCAGGCGCTGGCGATGTGTGCGGTGACCTATTGGCTGTAATCACTTGATATTCTCTGGCGATTACGTCGACCGCGCCTCCGAAAAACTGAACACGAAACGACACGTACTCATTAAGTGCGGCCAGTTTATCGGCGAGAGGAGATCTGGCCGTTTTCGCGTAAGTAACGTCCCAGTCAGTCTTTTGTGACTCCATCAAATTGCGCATCCTGCCGCAATGAGTATGCGCGTCGACGCGGGACGTATTCGGCAAAAGATTTCCGGCGAGGACATCAAAGTCCATCGCGACCCTTAGATTCGCACATCCCAAAAACCGAATGGTCCGCATTTCAGAAGCATTGGAAAGTTGAATCTCTACAAATGACTGTCCGCCGTCCCCGGGACATTGGCTTGGCAGCACTTTCATTTCAACAAATGTGTCGTCGTGGAAGTCTAGATACTTGAAAGCTTTGGCAATAGTTTCCGGAGTTGGCATTCCAAAAGTTACAATAGAGAATCTTACGGACAAAGAAATACGTGCCAATTGGCGGGATTCGTGCTTAATCTGCGGCGGATGAACATTCAAGTTGCTGTTTTGTGTGATGCCGCCACCGACGAGAACGGGAAGCTGAGCCTGCTCGGCGCGTTTGACACCATTATCGCCACGCAAATCCCGGCCACCCATCCCCAGTGCTCGATCGCCTTGCGCGTCACCTTCGGCAACGAGGACGAAGGCTCGCACAAGTTGCGCCTCAATTTCGTGGATGCCGACGGGCGGTTCATCATGCCGGGGATCGATTTGCCGGCGGAAGTGGTGCTGCCAGGCGATTCCCATTTCGGCACGCGCAATTTCATCGTGACGTTCCAGCAATTGAAGTTCGATCTGCCGGGCCTTTACTCCATCGATATTTCTCTGGACGGCAAACCGCAGGCGAGTATTCCGCTATTGGTCAAACATACTCCGCCGCCACAGCCGGCGACGTGAACCGGGCTAAATAGTGGCACGGGCGTCTCGCCCGTGCGTTCCTATTTCCGCAAACTTGAATCGCACGGGGAGACGCCCGTGCCACTAATTTTTGCCGGGAAATGAGGCTTGCCATTAAACAGG
>DASXHY010000230.1:0-6275 GCA_036488095.1 Verrucomicrobiia bacterium
CCAATCCCGCCAGCACCGCCAGCGTGATCTTCAACCAACTCTTCGGATACGCGCCGCTGATGGCGCCCGTGTAGCCATTGATGACGCACTGAAAATTCTTCGCGCCATAATTGTAAGTCAGCAGCCAGATCGGCACGAGAATGTGTTTGAAGGTCTGGCCGGAATAATCGGATTGCACCTGTAAATTCCGTTGCGTATCGCCCGGCACTTCCGCCGAGCAAAGGCGCATCATTTCGGAATCCATTTCCTCGCGCGCCTCCTTGGCCGCCGCGATGAGATCAATCTGGTAACGCTCCACCACCCAGCCGGACAAATAACCCGCGTTGTAAGCAGTCAATTCCTTCGTCGGAAACGGCTCAATCTTGCGCAACCGTTCTTCATGCACGCCGCGCGAGGCGGGGACGAGTTCGTCATCAAAAAAATGGTCGAGCTCGCCGGCGCTCGGTTGCCAGCGAATTTTTTGCACTTGCCGCGTCTGCGTTCGGCCATTGGCATCCGTGTAGGTTTCGGTCTCGTAATAATAATAGCCGCTCTCCGCCGTCCAATCCGCGTGCACCTGCGCGTCGAACGTCCAATAAGGAATATAAAGGCCCTTGACCGTGTCTGTGAGCGCGGCGTGCTTGAGTTTGTTGGGCGCGAACCACCGGCTGCCGTACCATTGGCGAATCGTGTCGCGCACCTGGTTCTCGCCGAGCTTCATCGGCAGCAAACTCTCGGGTGAAAATGCCTCCTTGATTTCCGTGTACGGCACAAGCGCCGTCGAGCCGCAGAAATCGCAGCGCTGCCCCACGCGTTCCGGATCAAAAACCGAAATCGCCTGGCAACTCTGGCAACGGACGGAAATCTTTTTGGCCTGCCAGCCGCGTTGCTCATCTGGAATCCCGCGCAGCGCCGCGACCAAATCGTGCTCGATGGTTTTGGTTTCGCCGGTGGCTGTCAGTTCCGTTTGCGCCGGCGAGACCGTGCCGCAGAAAGGGCAGACGAGCGCTTTCTTGTCCGGGCTCCACTGCGCCTCCGCTCCGCACGCCGGACACGAGAATTTTTTTTGAGCAATGGCTTCAGGCATAGTGTTAGAAATGGGGGAGAATGGGGCGCAGATCGCAAATGCTCACCGACTCGGACTTCTTTTTGTAATATTCTACAACCGTTTCAAAAGGATTCTGTGGATAAATTTGTTCGAACCGCCTGGAAAGCTTTGCGTTGTTTTTGAGTATTGCTTTCACGGATCTCCTGCTTCTGAAAAACTTCAAGGGCATTTCCGTTCCAAGAACCCATAGCTCCTTCCGTTTTGATGTAGGTTCTTCGGCAAGGAAGAAAAAATCCTTAAAGATTTTGTTTTGTCTAATTACTTCTGGCCCACCGCGCCAAGAAATGAATGTGAATTCCGCGACTCGGTGTGTTGTTTCAAGATCGAATTGGTGCCCAGTGTTTCCCGCGGCTAAAGACAAGCCGGAAATCTCTTCATCTGGTAGAAGAATCTTCGGTAGAGCCAAGAGAATGCCGGTCGCGTGAATGACCTCGTCGATTTGCCCAAAATGGCGTTTGATATAAAGTGCTGATTCAAAAAGATCACTGCCGATGTTTTTTGTAATCAAAAACTTTTCAATATCTCCCCGCCTCTGGCCATGAATCCCGTTCTCTAGAGCGCTTACGCATGCGGCCAAGCCATCTCCAATAAAGCATCTGATCGCTTCGGAAACTTTTTCGAGTGCCAACGGCATTGTGTCAACTCTTCAAAAACTCATCCAACGCCGCCTTCGTCACCCGCCACGTCGTCCCAATTTTCTTGCCCTTGAGATCCCCTTTTTCGAGCGTCGCCACGACGTCGGTTTCGCTCACGCCAAGCGCCTTGGCCACGTCGGCGGTGCCCAGCAATTCCGGCATTCCGCTGCCGATGACCGGCGGCACGCCCGGCCCGGCGGGGCCGCCCGAGGGAGTCGTTTGAGAGGCGTTCATCGCCGCCATCATTTGCTGGCCCATCGCGAGGCCAGCGCCCAGTCCCGCGGCGGTGCTGGCCATGCCCGCGCCTTCGCCGCCGCCCTTGGTCATGCCTTCGGCCATTTGGAATTTCACGTAATCATTGAGATTGCCAATCGCCGCCATGCTGCTGCGCTTGTCAATCGCCTGTTCCACTTCCGGTGGCACGGAAATGTTCTCAACCACAAAACTCGTAATCTCAATTCCGTAACGAGTCGTCACCGCCGGATTGATCAGCGGCAACAGCGCCGCGCCGAGTTCGGTGTAACGCGAAGCGGCATCGAGCACCGGCACTTTGGCCGAAGCCAGCGCGTCGGTGAACACGCTCACGATGCGCGAGCGCATCGTGTCGGAAAATTCGTCCAGCCGAAAATGATCATCCGTGCCGGCGACTTCCTTGAGGAACAATTTCACGTCGGTCACGTGGAAATCAAAAATGCCGTAGGCCCGCGCGCGCACGATGCCAAAATCCGCGTCGCGCAGCATGATCGGGTTCGCCGTGCCCCATTTATTGCCGGTGAACAGCCGCGTGTTGACGAAATAAACGTCCGCCTTGAACGGCGAGTGCAGCCCATATTTCCAGCCTTTGAGCGTGGACAGAATCGGGATATTGTCGGTCGTCAGCGAATATTTCCCCGGGCCGAAGGTGTCGCCAAACTGGCCGAGATACACGAATTGCGCCGTCTGCGATTCGCGGACGATGAGTTGCGCGCCGTTCTTGATTTCCTTGTCCATGTCCGGGTAGCGGAAGGAAATGGTGTCGCGCGAATCGTCCTGCCACTCGATGATTTCGAGGAACTGGGTTTTGAGATAATCGATCAGGCCCATAATATTTTCCTTTCTTGTTGCTGGCATCATTGTGTCAAAAAGGGATTCTGTGAAGTACAAATTCGGACGGATTATGTAATGCCCGGCGGATTGAACGCGTGGTAATTTCGGAGCGCAGAGCATTGCTCTGCGAGTTTCCGCGCGGAGCGATGCTCCGCGCTCCGGAAAGCGAACGCTGCGATGCCCATTGGCAAACGCGCGATTTTTCGGTATAACTTTTCAACAACATGGCAACGGTTCCTGAAACAATGAACTGCCCCGCGTGCGGCGCGCCGGTTTCTTCCGACGCCACCCAGTGCGAGCATTGCGGCGCGCGCCTGGCGATGGTCGCCTGTCCCTCTTGTTTCGGAATGGTGTTCGCCGGCGCGAAATTTTGCTCGCATTGCGGCGCGGCCATCGCGCGCGAAGAAGTAGCCGCGACCACCACCGAGCTTTGCCCGCGCTGCAAGGTGAATATGGACGCGGTCGTCATCGGGAAGGAAAACCTGCGCGAATGCCCGCGCTGCGAAGGCATCTGGGTGGACACAGCTTCGTTGCAGCGGATTTGCGCCGACCGCGAAGAGCAGGCGGCGGTGCTCGGCAATGCGGCTCCGTTGCCGGAAGCGGACAATGCTTTGGAGAATGTTCGATACCTTCCTTGCCCGGTGTGCAATACCCTCATGAACCGCGTGAACTTCGCGCATTGCTCGCATGTGATCGTGGATGTGTGCCGGGCGCACGGCACATGGTTCGACAAGGATGAATTGCGCCGCATCGTGGAATTCATTCGCGCCGGCGGCCTGGACGCGGCCCGCGCCGATGAAATCGCCGAACTCGAACGCCAACGTCAGCAATTAAGAACCGCGCAACTCGGCGGCCCGATGGAATCCACAGCGTATTCGCGCAGCGCGCATTACGACAGTTTGGGCGGAGGAATCGCCTCGGTCGCCGCGAACCTGATCACCTCGTTTTTTGACGATTAGAGCTTTTTAAGAAATGTCGTAGCCGCCGACGTGAGTCGGCTCACTCTTTTTCAGCGCGTTTTTGCGAAGAGCCAGTTAGAGCAGACTCACGTCTGCGGCTACAGTATTTTTTGAAAATGTTCCAGATCCGCTATAAACGCTTCTGGAAAACCTGGCAAGCTTCCACCAATCGGCCCAATTTCGCCCGCGTGATTGCCAGCGGCACATGGCCAAAACCGCATTCGCTCGTCAGGATCAATCGTTCCGGCGGAAAAAATTCCAGCGCCGGTTTCGCGCGGTTCCAGATCGTTTCGACCGATTCCAATTCGTCACTGCGCTGATCAATCACGCCCAGCGCCAGATCACCCTGGAAAGGCCACAGCCGCCACAGATCCATGAGATTGTAACTCAACGTGCAATGTTCCAACGAGACTTCATTAATTTTTGCCCGGCGAAACGCAGGCGCGAGGTCCGTATATTTGGTGAAGTAAACCCGTTTGCGGCGCGGGTTGCCGCCGCACACGTGCAGGCCGATGCGCACCTTGGGGCCAAGCTCGTCAATCATCTCATTCAGGATGCCCGCGGCCCATTCGCTGTGCTCCGGCGATTCCGTCCACATCGGCTCGTCAAATTGAATAAAATCGCAACCGGCAGCGACGACCTGTTTCAATTCAACCATTAATATCTTTGCCCACGCACGGCACACCGCCTGGGCATCCGGATACAAATCAGGGCGCTCATTGACCGTGAAACGCGTCAGCACGTGCGGTCCCGTCACGGTCTGTTTCACACGGGCCGACGCCGGCGCGGCTTCACGAGCCAGCTTCCAGTTGTGTGCGAGGTTCAACCGTGGATTCTTCAACTCGCCCACGAGCCGCGGACACTCGATGCCAAAGCCGGTATCGCCAAAATTCTGCTTCACCGTGTTATCGAAAGTCACACCGTCGACCCGCCTTTGATAAAAATAAAACATGTTTTCACGATAGCCCTCGCCATCCGTGATGACATCCAAACCGAGACTGGCCTGGTCCTTGGCCGCCCAGCGGATATATTCGTCCACTTCGTTTTGGGTCCAACTGGGCCGCTTCATCGTATCGGCGACCTGCTCCGGGCGGGGATAACTTCCAACCACAGTGTTGCGAAACGCTTTTGTCATAATCGGATTTTCGGTCGTCAATTATTCTCCTGGCATACCAAAATCGGCTTTAACACGGCCTGTTTTTCCGCATCTGCGAACGCCGTTAAGCCCTCTTTCAATGGATACGTGCGGACCAATTCAGCTATCGGAATGTCCCCGCGATGCAGCATTTCAATCGCCCGCTGATAATTGGGAATATCAGAAACGTAACTGGTTTTCAGATTGATCTGATTGCGAACCAATTTGGTCAGGTTCAACGGCACATCGTCGGCATAGAGTCCCACGATCGTGATCGTGCCCAAAGGACGAACCGCATCCGTCGCGCTGATCAACGCCGCCGGAGCCCCCGAGGCTTCAATGTGTTGATCGGCCAGGCGTCCAAAACGTTCCTTCAATTGCTCCGCCAGCACCGGTTTGTCGGGTCCCGTGACAATCGTCTCAAAGCCTATTTTGCGGGCCACCGGAAGGCGCAGTTGATCATCGCTTTGCGCGCCCACCATGACCACCTGTGCTCCGCTGAGCCGAGCCACCAGGGCGCAAAGCATTCCAATAATTCCCGGCCCGGAAACCACCACCAACTCTCCCTTGCCGGTCTTGGCGCAATCACTCACGCAATGATCGGCCACCGAAAGCGGCTCCGCCAAAGCTGCCGCCATCATGTCCATTCCTTTTGGAAGCGGAATGAGATATTTTTGGTTTACCACCGAATATTCGGCCATCCCGCCATCCAGGTGAATGCCGATGATTTTTCGGCTCCGGCAAAGTTGCGAGAATCCAATGCTGCAATAAGGACAACTTTTTTCGAGACAACCTTGCACCGAGATGACCACCGCGCGGTCTCCGGCCTTCCATTTGGTGACTCCGGCCCCGGTGTTTTCGACCACGCCCGAGAATTCATGGCCGAAAGTAAATCGTTCCGGAAATCCTTCGTAGCCGCGTTGATTTAGAAAAGCATGAAGATCCGAACCGCAAACCCCGCAATGGCTCACATTCAACAAGACTTCACCTGGCCCGGGAGAAGGAATGGGAACATCTTGAATCTCGGCAGCGCGAGCAGCGCGGCGCAATCTTCGGAGAGCTTTCACCGTCGCAGTAAACGGCATGTCTGCTGGCGGTGTCAAACGGAAACCCAGATCGCTCGTCTCTCAGGGTATAATTAAAAGTGGGTGGAACATTCATGTCTTCGCAGCCCCGTCCAGGGGCGAAATATTTGTAGCAATCGACCCATCTAATTATTTCCCAAGCTCCGGAGGAGGGTGTTACGAATGGGAAAGTGCGTTTCCTTGATTTTATTGGGTTAAATGGTGGTCGGTGCAATATTTGGGATTTTCATTTCAGGGCGGATCGGAGAAGTTCCAAGTCATTTGTTGAGGGCGCAACGCCTCAAGCAG
>DASXHY010000302.1:0-7812 GCA_036488095.1 Verrucomicrobiia bacterium
GGTTCCGCCCTTGGCCTCAATCTTGGCCTTGGCGGAAGCACTGAACGCGTGCGCGCTCACGGAAAGCTTCTTGGTCACTTCGCCATCGCCGAGAATCTTGATGCCATCACCCTTACCATTGGCCAAGCCGATGCTGCGCAGCGCCTGAAAATCCACGCGCGCGCCGTCTTCAAAAACATTCAGCGACTCCACGTTCACGGGAATATAAACCGTGCCGTGGCGCGCGTTGTTGAAACCGCGCTTCGGGATGCGGCGGATGAGCGGCATCTGGCCGCCTTCAAAGCCGATACGGATGGAACTGCCGGACCGGGCCGTCTGGCCCTTGCCACCGCGCCCCGCCGTTTTGCCGTGACCGCTGGATTCGCCCTGCCCCAACCGCTTGCGACGGTGCTTGGCGCCCGGACGAGGTTTAAGATCGTGTAATCGCATATTTTTATGTAGCGGCGGTCTGTGACCGCCGGAAAATTCTTATTAGGCCGGAGCAATTTCCGGCGCTTTGGGCGTCTCCACTTTCTTGATCTGGATCCCACGGGCCTTATAAATATCTTCGCGCAAACGCAGGCTCAACAGCGCGTTCAGCGTGGCCTTCACCACATTCGCCGCGTTCTTCGAGCCGAGCGATTTGCTCAGGATGTCCTTCACGCCGGCGGATTCGAGCACCGCGCGGACCGTTTTGCCCGCGATGATGCCCGTTCCCGGCGAGGCCGGACGGAGCAGCACTTTCGCGCCGCAATAATGATAAAACACTTCATGGGGAATCGTCGGGCCCTTGAGGGACACGCCCACCATATTGCCACGGGCGGATTCGCCGCCTTTGCGGATCGCGTCCGCGACCTCGCCGGCTTTGCCCATGCCCACACCCACGCGGCCTTTTTTATCGCCCACAACCACCAGCGCGCTGAAATTGAAACGGCGTCCGCCCTTCACGACTTTGGCGGAACGGTTGATGAAGACGACCTTCTCGACCAACTCTTCACCGCTCTGCGCGTCGTAATTGACTTCCGCTTCGGGCCGGCGACGACCACGAGGTCCGCCACCGCGTCCGCCGCGATCACCGCGTTGCTGCTGCTGCTGTTGAGGCGCGGGCGCTTGTTCAGGGGCCGGCTGCTCTTCCGGAGCGCCGCCTGCTACAATGTTATTTTCGTCAGCCACAATATCTTCTCTCTTCTTCGTTGTTAAAATTGCAATCCGGCTTCGCGGGCGGCATCAGCCAATGCTTTGACCTTGCCGTGATAACGCGCGCCGCCGCGGTCAAAAACCACCTGCTTGATGCCCTTGTCCAGTGCCGTCTTCGCGGCCAAGGCGCCAATGGTCTTGGCGCTTTTCACGTTGGCGGCCAGCTTCTCCCGGTCGGGAGTGGCCTTGCTCAAGGTGGATGCCGCCGCGAGTGTTTTGCCCGCCGCGTCATCGATGAACTGAACGTGAATGTTTTCGTTCGAAAAGAAAACGCTCATGCGCGGACGCTCTTTGGTGCCGCTGAGTTTTTTGCGCACACGCCAGTGGCGGAGTTGCGCGAGTTGTCGTTTGGATTTCATTTTTATTTCGCCACGGATTTGGCCGTGGCAAATCAATTGTTACTGGACGGTCTTGCCTTCCTTGCGCTGGACGTGTTCGCCCACGTAACGCACGCCTTTGCCCTTATACGGCTCCGGCGGATAGAACGAGCGCAGCTCGGAAGCCACCTGGCCGACGACCTGTTTATCCGGACCTTCAATCGTGATCTTCGTGTTTTCCTCGACCACCACCTTGATCTGGTCCGGAATCGGATAATTGATCGGGTGCGAATAGCCCAAAGTCATGTTCACAGTCTTGCCCTGGACGGCGGCCTTGAAACCGACGCCCTGGATTTCGAGCTTCTTCACGAAACCTTCGCTCACGCCCTTGACCATGTTATTGACCAACGCGCGGCTCAGGCCGTGCAACGCCTTGGCTTGCGCGTCGTCGCCCTGGCGACTGACGAGCACATTGCCGCCTTCCACCTTCAGGCTGGTGTGGCGCGGGAGGTCAAAATTCAATTTGCCCTTCGGGCCTTCCACGGAAACTTTCTGGCCTTTCACTTCCACCTTGACCTTCGGCGGAATGACAATCGGTTGTTTTCCAATTCGCGACATAACAAATTCCTTACCAGATGTAGCAGAGCAATTCTCCGCCGAGATTTTTCTTGCGGGCGGACTCGCCCGTCATCACGCCTTCCGGCGTCGAAACCACCGACACGCCCAAACCGCCGCGCACGCGCGGGATCTCGGTCGAGCCGATGTAATGGCGCAACCCCGGCCGGCTGATGCGCTTGATGCCTTCAATCACGCTCTTCTTGCCCTGGTATTTAAGCTGGAGCTTGATCGTCTTGAACGGCTTGCCTGCCACCGTGATCTCCGCCACATAACCTTCCTTCTTCAGGATGTGCGCGATGCTCTCCTTCATCTTGGAGTGCGGAATTTCCACGGCCGGCAGCAACGCGCGCTGCGCATTGCGGATCCGGGTCAACATGTCAGAAATCGGGTCTATCATAAAATTACCAGCTCGCCTTCGTCATACCGGGAATCAATCCATTCAACGCCGCTTCGCGGAACGTCAAACGTGAGCAGCCGAACTTGCGCCAATAACCGCGGCGGCGTCCGCTGAACGAGCAACGGTTCACCAGGCGCGTTGGGCTCGCGTCGCGCGGCAGCTTCGCCAGCCCGGCGTAGTCGCGTTTCGCTTTCAACTCGGCCCGGAGCGCGGCGTATTTCTTCACCGTCTCCTGCTTGCGCTTGTTGCGCTCTTTCCATGCTTTCTTAGCCATAAATCAATTTTTTCGTCGTCCTCGTCCTCGTTCTCGTTTCGTCGTCCTCGATTACGATAACGAGGAGGAGGACGAGGACGATATATATTCCGTTACTTCGCCGCTGCTTCTGCCGCCTTCGGCGCTTCCTTCGCTTCCGCCAGCGGAAAACCCATCAGTTTCAACAAATCCAACGCCTCGGCGTCTGTCGGAGCGCTCGTCACGATCGTCACGTCCATGCCCTGCGTGCGCTTGATCTTGTCCAGTTCGATTTCCGGAAAAATCGTCTGGTCGGCGATGCCGAAGGTATAATTGCCCCGGCCATCAAATTTGCGCGGCGATAACCCGCGGAAATCGCGAATACGCGGCAGCGCGGCGGCAACCAACCGGTCAAAAAACTCATACATCGCGTCGCTGCGCAGCGTCACGCGGCAGCCAATCGGCTGGTTCTCGCGCAATTTGAAATTCGCGATGCTGTGGGTAGACTTGCTGATCGCCGCCTTGCGGCCGGTGATCTGCTGCAGGTCCTTCGCCGCGTCGTCAATCGCGCTCTTCTCCAGCGAGGCGCTCACGCCCATGTTGACCACGATTTTCTCAAGCTTCGGTATCTGGTGGACGTTCGTGTACTTGTGCTTCTCCTTCAGGGCAGGCAGCACTTCGTTTTTATATTTTTCGAAAAGTCTGGCTTTCATTTTTTTGCGCCACGGATTTGGCCGTGGCTTAAATTTTTATTCTGCTGCCGCCGGAGTCGCTCCGCGTTTCGTCGCGCGGGCGTCAAACGATTCGGCCTTCATCAAATTCGAGATATGGACCGTGCCTTCCCGCTCAACAATCGCGCCCTGCGGGTTGTCCTGGCTCTTGCGCGTATGGCGCTTGATCATTTTCACGCCTTCCACAATCGCCCGGCTGCTCTTGGGGCTCACCGAAATAATCTTGCCGCGCTTGCCTCTTTCGGCTCCCGCGAGCACCACCACTTCATCGCCCTTTTTCAAATGCAATTTCATACAAATCTTTTCTGTAGCGGCGGTCTGCGACCGTCGCCATTCTTCAAATCACTTCCGGCGCGAGCGAAATAATCTTCATGAACTTCTTTTCGCGCAACTCGCGCGCCACCGGCCCAAAAATACGCGTCCCGCGCGGATTTTGTTCCTTGTCAATGATCACGCACGCATTGCGGTCGAACCGCAGATACGAGCCGTCATTGCGCCGGATGATCTGCCTCGTGCGCACGATCACCGCGTCCACCACCTCGCCCTTTTTCACCGTGCCATCCGGCGCGGCTTCCTTGATGTGGGCCTTGATAACGTCGCCGATGCCGGCATAGCGCTGGTTTTTGCCGAGCACGCCGATGGCCCATGCCACCTTTGCGCCGGTGTTGTCCGCGACATCCAAATGAGAACGAACTTGCAACATAAATTCCTTAAACTGCCACCGGCGTCACGCCGCTGCTGCGTTCCAGCACTTTCGTCAGGCGCCAGCGCTTCAATTTCGACAGCGGGCGCGTTTCTTCAATCAGCACGACATCGCCGACTTTCGCCTCGGCCTTCTCGTCGTGCGCGTAAAATTTGCTGTAGCCGGTCACCACCTTTTTGAACTTCGGGTGCGGGAACCGGCGCTCCACTTTCACCACGATGGTTTTGGTCATCTTGTTCGAGATGACTTTGCCAAGGCGTTCCTTGCGATTGCCGCGCGATGCCGCCGTTGTCTCCAAATTTTTCGTTTCTTCAGCCATACAAAAGTTAAGCCGCTTTGTTTCGCAATTGTGAAATGCGCGTTTCGATGCGCGCAATGTCCTTGCGCAACGTGCGCAGGCGCGACGGTTTTTCAAGCTGCGCGCTCGCCTGCTGCAAACGCAGGTTAAACATCTCCTGACGCAAATCGCGCCCCAGCACGGTGAGCTCCACCAGCGTCGCGTCTTTAATTTTCGGATCGGACATCTTCATAAAATCATCAATCATTCCACTCAGGCCGCCGCCAGGCGATGCCGCGAGATAAACTTCGTCTTGATCGGCAGTTTCGTCGCCGCCAGGCGCATCGATTCGCGCGCAATTGCTTCCGTCACTCCGTCCACTTCGAACAACACGTTCGCCGGACGAATCACCGCCACCCACGATTCCAGCGGCCCTTTGCCCTTGCCCATTCGGGTTTCCAACGGCTTCTTCGTAAAAGACTTTTGCGGGAAAATGCGGATCCACAATTTTCCATGGCGCTTCATGTTGCGGGCGATGGCCACGCGCGCGGCTTCAATCTGCTTCGTATCCAGCCAGCAACGCTCCGTCGCCATCAAACCATATTCGCCGAAGGCCACCGTGTTACCGCGATACGCCAATCCCGCGCGGTTGCCGCGGTGCATCTTGCGAAATTTTACTCTTGCTGGTTGTAATGGCATATATTCGTTAAATCGTTAAATCGTTAAATACGTGATTCGTTAAATGCTTAAATAAGTGACTCGTCTTTTTCGTTCGCGTTCGTTTCAAAACCATTTAACTCATTTAACTCAATCACCAGTTACTATTTCACCGGCATCGGTTCAGCCTGGGGCTGCGCCGGCTGCTGCTGTTCCGCTTTCTGCGGCTTGTTTTCACCTTTGCAAATCCAGCACTTGATGCCGAGCTTGCCGTAAACTGTGTGCGCTTCCGCAAATCCGTAATCGATGTTCGCCCGCAGCGTGTGCAGCGGCACGCGGCCCCAATGATATTGCTCCACGCGCGCCAGTTCCGCGCCACCCAAACGGCCGGCACAACGGATCTTGATTCCTTCCGCGCCGAAATCCTTCGCCGTCTGCAAGGCCTTCTTCATCGCGCGTCTAAATGAAACGCGGCGTTCCAATTGGAGCGCCACATTTTCCGCCACGAGCTGGGCATCGGTTTCCGGCTGCTTGATTTCGATGATGTCGACGTAAATTTCCTTGCCCGTCATCTTGCTCAACTCTTCCTTGATCTTGTCGATTTCCGCACCTTTGCGGCCAATGACGACACCAGGGCGAGCCGTGAGGATCGTGATGCGGCAGCGGTTGGCGGCGCGCTCGATCAAAATTTTCGGGACGGAAGCCGTCTCCAGCTTCTTCTTCAGCAAATCGCGAATCTGGCGGTCTTCGGTCAGCAGTTTGCCGAATTCTTTTTTGCCGGCATACCACTTCGAGCGCCAGTCTTTATTGACCGCGAGGCGCAGACCGATTGGATTAGTTTTTTGACCCATACAATTACTTACTCTCGTCAGTCAGGACAATTTTCACGTGGCAATTACGTTTCAAAATGGGGCCGGCCGAGCCACGGGCTTTCGGCGTGAACCGCTTCAAAGTCGTCGCCGTCTGGGCGACCGCTTCCTTGATGATCAACGTCTCGATCCTCGCGTTCTTATTATTCTCCGCGTTGGCGATGGCCGACTTCAACGTCTTGGCCACGAACCGCGCGCCTTTGCGGGGCACCACCGCCAGCACTGCCTGCGCCTGGATGGCCGGCATTCCCTGGATCTGGCGCACCACCTCGCGCATCTTCTGCGCGGACATGCGGATGTTTTTGGTAATCGCGTGAACTTGCATATTACTATTTCGCCTCCGCTTTCGCCGTGTGCGCGCCGTGTTTCTTGAATGTGCGCGTCAGTGAAAATTCCCCCAGCCGATGTCCCACCATGTTTTCCGTCACAAACACCGGATTGAAAACCTTCCCGTTGTGAACATTGAACGTCAGGCCGACAAATTCCGGCGTGATCATCGAGCGGCGCGACCAGGTCTTGATCGGCGTCTTCTGGTTCGAGCTCTTCGCCTTCTGGATTTTCTCCTGAAGGTGTAAATCAACAAACGGGCCTTTTTTAATCGAGCGTCCCATAAATTACTTGTGTTTCATCGGCCGGCCGTCGCGGCGGACCAAAATAAATCGGTTGGAAAATTTCTTCTTATCGCGCGTGCGATAACCCTTGGCAATCAAACCCCAGGGCGAGGTCAACTGCTGCCAGCCACCGCCCGACTTCGACTTGCCTGCGCCACCGCCGTTCGGATGGTCCACCGGGTTACGCGAAACACCGCGGTTAATCGGGCGAATGCCGCGATGCCGCGACCGTCCGGCTTTGCCGAGAATCACATTTTCATGCTCCGCGTTGCCAATCTGGCCAATCGTCGCATAGCAATTCTCATTGAACCGGCGAATTTCACCCGAAGGCAAACGAACCTGCGCATACCCCTCATCCCGCGACATCAAAGTCGCCGCGCCACCTGCCGTGCGGACCATCTGGCCGCCGCGACCGGGCTCGATCTCAAGATTATGAATGCTGCTGGCCAGCGGAATCGCCTTGAGCGGAAGACAATTGCCGATTTCCGGAGGAGCGGTCGGGCCGCTCATCAACTTCGCGCCGACCTGAAGATTGGCCGGAGCAATCATATAAGCCTTCTCGCCATCCTTATATTGGAGCAACGCCAGACGCGCTGTGCGGATGGGATCATATTCAATCGCCAGGACCGACGCTTCCACGCCGTGCTTCTGCCGTTTGAAATCCACGATGCGGATTTTTTGCTTGTGGCCGCCGCCAATGCCGCGGGCCGTGGCGCGACCATAATGGTTGCGCCCGCCGGTTTTCTTGCGAATCTCGACCAGGCTCTTCTCGGGCTTGGACTTCGTAATATCGCTGTTGTCGGCGTATGTCACATATCGCGTCGACGGCGTCAGCGGTCTAAATGTCTTAACTGGCATAAATCAAATCAGTTACCAAACAACCAAGTCAGTTGCGTTAATTGCTGTAGAGCGCAAACCTCGGCGCCGTTCGGCGAAATCAGCCGACGCTACAACCATCAAACACGTGTTTCAGCTTGGAGAGCGGAGCCATCAATCCTGCACCCGGATGGGTAGTCAGTTATCGGTCCCGCAAGTTATGCTGTCCGTTGCCTTTTGGGAAACGGGAGCCGGAATATAGGCAAACCCAGTCTCTTGTGCAATAGGTTTTTTCAGAAATTTTCACTATGCCGCCAAAGCCCCCGATTTCCTCGGAAATCTGTTGTTTTGTGAAAACATCTTACTCCATTCCAAAGCTCCGGTAGGAGCGAAAGATGATAGCCCAGG
>DASXHY010000241.1:0-5015 GCA_036488095.1 Verrucomicrobiia bacterium
TGCAACAGGCGGACATTACCAAGGTGGGTTTGGCCACGGAGTGAGGCGGAAAGTTCCAAACTCCAAGATCCAAGCTCCAGAGAAATTCCAAAAACCAAGCTCCAAAACGGCGACCGTCCGTTTGGATGTTGAGAGTTTGAAGTTTCTCTGGTGCTTGGTTCTTGGACGCTTGGAGCTTTTCTCGAAACTCACACCAACCCTCGCTTCCGCAGCATCGCCTCGGTTACTTTATCCATGAGCAACTCGGCGAGGGGTTTGGTGGCTTCGTCCAGCGCGGCGCAATCGGCCTGAAGTTGCTTTGGGTTTCCGATTTTGGTTTGCGGGTTTTCGTTCGCGAGGGTTTTTTCCACTGCCTGGAGCGCGGTTTCCACCTGCGCCTGGTAATCGGATTGCAGTTCGGCGGCGCAATCGGCAAGCGCTTTGCGGGTGGCGGAAATCAGTTCGTTCGCTTTTAATTTCGCCTCGATCCAACGGCGGGCGGCCAGGTCTTCAAAGGCGTGTTCGACCGATTCCTCAACCATCTGTTGCACCGCGGTATCGTCGACATCCACGGCGGATTTCATCTCCACGACTTTTTGTTTGCCGGTGGCAATGTCGCGCGCGAGCACGTGGAGGATGCCGTTGGCGTCGATTTCAAATTGCACGCCGACGCGCGGGACGCCGCGCGGAGCAGGCGCGAATTCAATCGTGAATTTGCCAAGGCTCCAGTTGTGTTTCGCGCGCTCGCGCTCGCCCTGGAGGACGTGGATGAGCATGTCGCGCTGGTTGTCCACGGCCGTGGTGAACATTTCACCGGCTTTCACCGGAATGGTCGTGTTGCGCGGGATGATGACGTTCATCAATCCGCCGAAAGTTTCGATGCCGAGCGACAGCGGGGTGATGTCGAGCAGCAAAACATTTTGGAAACCGCCGGAGAGAATTTCCGCCTGGATGGCCGCGCCGAGCGCCACTGCCTCATCAGGATTTTGCGACGTGTTCAGTTGCGGGCCTTTGGCCTTGTGATAATCGGCCCCAAGCCGGATGCCGCCGCGGGTCTCCTCGAAATCCGCGCATCCGAACCATTCCGCGACGAGTTCGCGCACGAGGGGCATCCGAGTTTGGCCGCCGACGAGAATCACCTGGTCGAGGTCCTTCGCCTCGAGCTTAGCGTCCGCCAGCGAGCGCAGGCAATGCTCGCGCGTGCGCAGGATGAGGTCACGCGAAAGTGCTTCCAGTTCCGCGCGCGTGAGTCTGCAACTGAAGCTGAAGTCGGGCGTGAGAAATGGAAGTGTGATGTCGGCTTCGGTTTCGGTTGAAAGTTTAATTTTCGCTTCTTCGGCAGCTTCGCGAATCCTGGAAATTAATGACCCGCCGCCGCTCAGAAGCTTTGGCGAGGCGGGCGAATGACGAATGACGAATGGGCCGGATGACGCCATTTGACATTCGTCATTCGTCATTCTCAAATCTGGTCCGCCTTGCTCGGCGATTTTCGAAACCAGAAAATTAATGATGCGCTGGTCAATATCGTCGCCACCCAGGCGTGTGTTTCCGTTGGTGGAGAGCACCTGGAAAACGCCGTTGTTCAGTTCGAGGATCGAGAGGTCGAACGTGCCGCCGCCCAAATCGTAAACGGCGATTTTGGCGTGCTCGTGCAAACGATTCAATCCATAAGCAAGCGCCGCGGCGGTCGGCTCGTTTACAATGCGTTCGACGGTGAACCCGGCCAATTCGCCAGCCTTTTTGGTGGCGTTGCGTTGGGCGTCGTTGAAATAAGCGGGGACGGTGATGACGGCGCGGGTGACAGGCTCATTGAAGCTCGCTTCGGCGTCGCGCTTGAGCTTTTTCAGAACTTCAGCAGAAATTTCCTCCGGTGAAAAACTTTTGCCGTGAATCGGAATAGTCACAGCGCCGGCGCTGGTGCAATCCAACGGATAGGTGACTGATTTTTCTTCGAGCGCAATTTCCGCGCCGCGCCGGCCGATGTAACGCTTGACGGAATAAACGGTTTCTGCCGGCTTGATGACGCGCACGCGATTGGCGGCGTTGCCAACGACCGGCTCCGCCTCGAGCGCGGGAAAATGAACCACCGAGGGCGTGAGCCGGCGTCCTTCAGCGTCCGCGATGACGAACGGGATGCCGGAATCCACCGTGGCCACGAGAGAATTCGTGGTGCCCAAATCTATGCCGACGATTTTGCTCATTCAGTTCCGTTTAATATGAACCACCAATGGACACGAATTCACACGAATTGTGGAGAAAATTTAATCTGCGCGAGAGCCGCGCATTGGTGGTCGCACCAGCAACTCTTGAAAGTCACTCACAAGAAACGCCCCCGGTCGGAGATGGAGGAAGAGCGAGACCCACATTTGGTATGTATTGTAAAAATGTTGTGCCTATGTTAGTCTCAGAGCAGATGAACTATCTGACAAAGGCTTTATGAGTCGAATTTCAATTGATGTCACGCCAGAGGAGCACAAAAAATTGAAGGCGATGGCGGCTTTAAAAGGCAAATCCATCAAGGACTATGTGATCGACCGTACGCTGGGCGCGGAGGGCGACAGGGAGCAGGAATCGGCACTGGCAGCACTAGAGTCACTTTTGGATGCCCGCATTCGCGGCGCAAAAAATGGCGCGGTCAGCCGACGCACTGTCGGGGCGATATTCAAGGACGCTTACCGCGAACCAAAGCGCAAATAAAGTGCCGCTTTACGAACTGACCGAAGAGGCCGACGCGGACATCCAGGCAATTGCGCGTTATACGATTTCAACGTGGGGAATCGAGCAGACACAGCGTTACGAAGCGCTGTTGGAAAAACACTTGCGAGCCATCGGACAGCAAAAAGCACGAACGCGGGTGTTTCTCATTCACAGGCCAGAGTTGCTCGTCTCTCGCGTCGGGCATCACTATGTGTTCCACCAAGCGCGGAAAAACCAATGTCCGCTGATTTTGGCGGTGTTGCATGAAAACATGGATTTGATAAATCGGCTCCGCGCCCGTCTGGATTCGTAGTCCCGCCAAAGACGGGCACTCATTCGTGAAAATTTTCGCGCATTTTCCGAAACTTCCCGCTATTTTCAAACCGTGATTTGCGTTGTCACTGCCGGACCGACTTACGAGCCGCTGGATGGAGCGCGGCGATTGACGAATTTTTCCACCGGGCAACTCGGGACTGAGTTGGCGAATTTTCTCGCGGCGCGCGGGCACGAAGTGACCTTGCTCATTGGGGAACAGGCCTCGTATCCGGGCGAACGCCGCGCGCAGCGCGTCGAGACATTCACGACCACCGCGAGTTTGCGGACGAAGTTGGAGGGCCTCGGCGGGCAAACCGTGGGCGCGGTATTTCACGCCGCGGCGGTCAGTGATTTTTCTTTCGGCAAAGTTTGGACGCGATCGTCGGAGGGTGAATTGACGGAAGTGAAGTACGGTAAAATTTCGACACGGCATGGGGCACTGCTCGCGGAATTGCTGCCGACGGAAAAAATCATCGCGAGTTTGCGCGATTGGTTTCCGGAGGCGCGGCTCACCGGATGGAAATATGAAGTGGATGGAAAGCGAGCCGATGTGATTCGCGCGGCGGAGGCGCAAATTGCCGAATGCCGCACGAATGCCTGCGTCGCCAATGGCCCCGCCTACGGCGAGGGGTTTGGGCTTGTGACGGGGACCGGCGCGTGCGCGCACATTGACGGCAGGGACGGGTTGTTCACGGCGTTGGAGCAGTCGATTCGGTAGATGGCCGCAAAAGAACGCGGAGAACATAAAAGAAAAAGACCTTCTTTGCGTTCTTTCGCGGCTATGACTTTTTTTGATCCGCTCCGGTCACTGTCACAGAAGTTAGAATTCCATTTTATCCAACTGCCGCAACGCGAGTTTCATCGGCAGCCAGCCAATGACAATGGAGAGCACGCAGAAAACGACGATGCTCGCGATGATCCAGGAAATGTGCGCGTGAAAACCGGCAGTGCCGATCGCCAGCAGGAGCACGGAGCCAAGGATGTAAAGGAAACTCAATACGAGACAAAGCGTGCCGCCGAAACCGCTGACGATTTTGCTGGGGTTCGCATCTTTCATATTCGGGTAGAGAACGCCGAGGCCGACGGAAAGGCCGGTCAGCGAAAATGTCATGACGGTTATGATCGAGGCGAAAAAAGCGATTTGGTCCCAGCTCATTTTCAAAAGATGACACGAAAGTGTGATGAGAGTTGTCGTGACGGCCAGGGAGGCGAGGCTGGCGAGCCAGTATTTTACCTTGACCACGCGTTTCAAGCCGAGCGGCGCCATGCCGATGATCCACAGCCGGCGGCCTTCCAGCGAGAATTGCGGGTAGACGAAGCGCGTGGTGAGCGTGGCGAGATTCAGGGCGCAGGCGCTGAGGTTCAGGTAGGCGACAAGATTGATCCAGAAGGGATTGTTCAGTTGCTGCGTGAAATGGCGGAGGTTGATGATGTAGACGCCGAGCAGGCCGAAGAGCATCACGGACTGGCCCCATTGGGTGGTGTCGCGCCAAAACATGCGCGCGTCCTTGACGATGAGCGCGCGGGTGTCCCGGCGGGCAAAGGCGAACAAGCGGACGATTTTTTCCATCGGACCCGCCGGCGAAAAATCTTTTGCCTGCGCATCGGATATTTGCTGGCGCCGATTGCCGGCGCGGCTTTGCACGGCCGAGTTGGTGTCGAAAAATAATTTGCCCATGCGCGTAAAGGTGAGCAGGCCGAAGAAGAGTGTGTTGCTCAAGAGCACGAGCACGAAAAAGAGGGCGGAAGTGACCGCGCCATCGGCCCATTGCAGGACGCTGGTCGAGAGCCAGTAGCTGGGCAGCAGTGGAAACATGGCAAAGCGGGTGCGGGCGAGCAACAAATCAAGGACTTCGAGGACGCGCGACTCCAGCATTTCGTCGGTGGCGGCCTGGGTTTGCCACCAGAATGCCGCGATTCCCAGCAGCACGACGGAACCGACGAGAAGCGCGATTTGAAAATTGCGCCGGTCCAGGTAGCGCGCGAGGCCAATGGCAGCCCAGGAGCCTATCACGCCCGGCAGC
>DASXHY010000303.1:0-3682 GCA_036488095.1 Verrucomicrobiia bacterium
CAAGGAAGCCAAGAAGTGGGAAGATAAGGTTTCGACGCAGAGACTTCCTTTGGTCAGTCGGCCGATCTCCGCCTAAAGGGACGGGACGGAGAGTCGGAAAAGCTCCAAGCGTCCAGGATCCAAGCTCCAGAGAAATCCCAAATTCCAACCTCCAAAAACGTAAGATTTGGAGCTTGAAGCTTGGAGATTCTCTGGAGCTTGGATTTTGGAATTTGGAGCTTATCACAGTCCTCAAAACTCGTCATTCGCCGAGGTTCATTTCCCCCTACTTTACATTCCGGGTAAGTTCACGCATTTTGTGCGCACATGACACGTTCCGGGATAACTTTACTTTTAGCGGCATTGCTCGCAATCACCAGCCAGATTTCCCTGCGGGCGCAAACTAACGAGGGCGGGCCGAACTTCCAGGAGGTTTATGATGTGATTCGCCAGCACGCCGCGGGAGTGAGCGACGCTGAACTAAATCGTGCCGCGATTCAGGGATTAGTCACGGCGCTCGGCCCGAAGGTCGCGCTGGTGACGAATAATTCATCGGAGAGCGCTGACGCGTCTCAACCGCTCAAACAGACTACCATCTTTGAAAGTGACATTGCGTATCTGCGCATTGGCAGCGTGCAAGAGGGCCTGGCAAAAGATATTCGCGCGGCTTACGATCAATTGAAATCCACGAACAAAGTCAGTGGCATTGTCCTGGATTTGCGTTACGCGGACGGCTCGGGTTACGCGGCAGCAGCAGCAGTGGCGGATTTGTTTGTCGCGAAAAGCCAGCCTCTCTTGAATGAAGGCAAAGGCGTTATTTCTTCGCGAGAAAAAAAAGACGCGTTGACGGTGCCGGTGGCGGTTTTGGTGAATCATAAAACGGCGGGTGCGGCTGAAGCGCTGGCGGCGATGATTCGCGAAACCGGCGCGGGCCTGATTCTCGGGAGTCCCACGGCGGGCGCGGCGATGGTCACGCAGGATTATCCGTTGAAGGACGGCGAGATTTTGCGGATTGGGACATCGCCCGTGACGCTCGGCGACGGCAAGGCGATGTCCGGGCAGGGGCTGAAGCCGGACATTGACGTGACGGTGAGCGAGAAGGCCGAGCGCGCATTCTACGCGGATTCATTTTTGGTGGCGCCGAATACGAACCGCGTCGCCGGCTCGACCAATGCCCCGAATGCAACCAATGAGTCGTATTATCGTTTGAACGAGGCGGAACTTGTGCGCGAACATAAAGCGGGCGAGAATCCCGAGGAACAAACGGCCAAACGCCCACCCGAGCGGCAAGCGCCGGTGGTGAGCGACCCGGCGTTGGCGCGGGCCTTGGATTTGCTGAAAGGGCTCGCGGTGGTGCGATCGGGCAATTCCTGAGCGGACGCCAAACTTATTCGGATTGACGATTCGACTGACCGGACTCAATTTCTTTCCCATATCTATTGATGAAGACCATTCTTTTCGTTTGCACGGGCAACGTTTGCCGGAGCCCGATGGCCGAGGGCATTTTTCGCCAGGTCATCCACGGGCGCGGAAATTACCGCGTGGGATCGGCCGGGCTGGGGGCCATGGAAGGCCAGCCGCCGAGCGCGCACGCGGTGACGGCGGTGAAGGAATTGGGCATTGATATTTCCAGCCAACGCAGCCGGATGCTGACGCCGTCGTTGGTGGCGCAGGCCGATTACATTTTTGGAATGACCCACAGCCACGTGGATACTGTCATGCTGCTGTATCCGCAGGCGGCGGAGAAAACTTTTTTGCTGCGCGAATTTGACGACACGCTGGATCCGTTTGAGAAGGACATCAGCGACCCGATTGGCGGTTCGTACGAGGTGTATCTCAATTGCCGCGACCAGATCGAGCAGGGAATTGTGTCGCTGTTGCGGTTCGTGGAGGGTGATGCCGCGGGCAATGTGATTTCCGGCAAGTCGGTGAACGTGGCGCTGGGCGCGGACCACGGCGGTTTCGAGCTGAAGGAAACGGTGAAACAATATCTCGAGCATCGCGGCGTGAGCGTGGCGGACTTCGGGGCGCATTCAAAGCAGCCGGCGGATGATTACCCGGACTTTGCGCAAATGGTCGGCCAGAGCGTGGCGAACCATAAGGCGGAACTGGGAATTTTAATTTGCACCAGCGGCATCGGCATGAGCATTGCCGCGAACAAAGTGCCGGGCGTCCGCGCGGCGCTGGTCAGTGACGAACATTCGGCTTCGCTCGCGCGGCAGCACAATGACGCGAATGTTCTTTGCCTCGGCGCGGGCCAGACTTCGCCGGATGTTGCTAAAAGGATTGTCGAATCGTTCCTGAACGCGCATTTTGAGGGCGGGCGCCACGAACGGCGCGTTGTCAAAATGGAAACCCAATTTACTCGCAAAGATTTGAAACTAAAAACTATTGATCCCGAGATTGCTGATGCCATCGAGCACGAGCGCGTGCGGCAGATGGAGAACATTGAGCTGATTGCCAGTGAGAATTTCGTCAGCCCCGCCATTATGGAAGCGCAGGGCTCGGTGCTCACGAACAAATACGCCGAGGGCTATCCCAAAAAACGCTGGTACGGCGGCTGCGAATATATCGATGTGATCGAACAACTGGCGATTGACCGCGCGAAGAAAATTTTCGGCGCGCAGCACGCCAACGTGCAGCCGCACGCGGGGAGCCAGGCGAACATGGCGTGCTATTTCGCCGTGCTGAAACCGGGCGATAAAATGCTGACCATGGATTTAAGCCATGGCGGCCATTTGACGCACGGGAACAAGGCGAATTTTTCGGGAAGATTTTTTGAAATCATCCATTACGGCGTGAGCAAAGACGACGAGCGGATTGATTACGACCAACTCGCGCGCATGGCCCGCGAGCACAAGCCGAAGATGATTACCGTGGGCGCGAGCGCGTATCCGCGGATTATTGATTTCAAGCGCATGGGCGAAATCGCGCGCGAAGTGGGGGCATATTTGCTGGCGGACATTGCGCACATTGCGGGGTTGGTGGCGGCGGGGCTGCATCCCAATCCCATCGAGCACGCGGATTTTGTGACGACGACGACGCACAAGACGTTGCGCGGTCCGCGGGGCGGTTTGATTTTGTGCAAGGAGAAATTCGCGAAGGAAATTGACTCGCAAATTTTCCCCGGCATCCAGGGCGGGCCGCTGGAACACGTGATTGCGGCGAAGGCGGTTTGCTTCCAGGAAGCGTTGCAGCCGGCGTTCAAGCAATACCAGGAACAGATCGTGCGCAACGCGCGAACGCTGGCCGAGGGCATGAAACAGAACGGCTACCGGCTCGTGAGCGGCGGCACGGACAATCATTTGATGCTGGTGGACGTGGGCGCGCGCAACCTGACCGGCAAGGATTGCCAGATCGCGCTCGACGAGGCGGGGATCACGGTGAACAAAAACACGATTCCGTTCGAGACGCGCTCGCCGTTCCAGGGTAGCGGCGTCCGGCTAGGCACACCGGCGGTCACGACGCGGGGAATGAAGGAACCGGAGATGGCGGCGATCGCGGACATGATTTCGGAAGTGCTGATGGACATTAAAAACACGGAGACGATTTCAAAAGTCCGCCAGCGCGTGCGGGAATTGACGGCGAAGTTTCCGCTGCCGTATTAAGTGATTTACGATGTACGATATGCGATTTACGAGTTGCAGCCTGTTTTGGCGCGCTCATAAAATCGAAAATCGTATCTCCTGCGAATGTGAGTTTG
>DASXHY010000310.1:0-3025 GCA_036488095.1 Verrucomicrobiia bacterium
GGGGCGATCCAAAACGATGAATGGAATGCCGGCATCGGCCGCGGCCTGCATGGCGTAAGCCATGGTGGCGATGTAGGTGTAAACGCGCGTTCCGACGTCCTGCAGGTCGAACACCATCACGTCCACGGATTGCATCATGCCGGCGGCCATTTGCTTGCCCTCGTGTTTCGTGTCGAACGAGCGCATGTATTCATCGATGTTGGTCATCATGTCCGCCGGGGGCTTGTGCGTCTGGCCGTAAAGGCTGAAGACGGGAAGCTGGAGGTGTTCGTCGAAGTAAAACGGAACATATTCGCCCGCCTGCGCATTCCCGCGCACTCCATGCTCGGGGCCGTAGAGTGCCACCAATGTCACGCCGGGTTGCGCGCGAAAACGGTCGATGATGCTATCGAGCCGGCTGTCCAGGCCGGTGGGGTTGGTAATGAGGCCGATTCGTTTGCCGCGAATCAGATCGAGATTTTTTTCAAACAGGACTTCGACGCCGAGTTTCACCGGCGGACGCGTGGCAGCGGTTTTTTGAATGGGCATAGAGGAGCAGCCGGCGAGGAGCACGGCGAGAACGGAAAAGAGGCGCGCGTTCATTTGTTTTCCAGGCAGCTTGATTTGATAAATTGCTCGAACGTGCCGTGCCGGGCAACCACGTCGTCGTGCGGCAGGTCGGCATGCAGGAAAATCACCTGGTTCGTTTGCAGCAATTCCGCATTCGCGGCGGATTCTTCGCCGGCAAGAAAGTTGACACCGTCTTTTTTATAGTCGGCCATGAGATTTTTGGTCTCCTCGATTGTGCCGCCGTGGTCGGTGTAAATATCGAGGAGGCGGCCATGCTGATTTTTCTGCCACGCGAGAAAAATTTCCCGGCCGCCGTAAAGGGCATCGAACAGCCACACTTCACGGATTTTTTGCGGAAGACCGCCATGATCGAGAATTGCCGCCATGACCTGGTAACCGCCGCTGTGGGCGGATAAAATGATTTTGCCAATGCTGAATTGCGACGGGCCCACAGCGCCGCTCGCATGCAGTTTTTCCACGGCTTCATCCATGAAAGCCTTGAAGCCGTTGGTGTCCGCCAGTTTTCCGCCGAAGGAGTCCGGGGCCATGTATGGACCGGCGGGCACGACGAGCGCGGCGTTTTTGCCGCTGTCGGCAAGCTGTTGAATGAGTTGATATTCTTCCAGCGTGCTCGTCACGGAATGCCGCCAGCCGTGAAAATGAACTATGAAATCGACGGTCGCCGCCGGCCGGAAATTTTTCGGGATGAATAATGCAACTGAACTGTCGGAATAATGGTCCCGTGCTGAATAAAATTCGTCGTGATACGCGTGGCCTTCAGCGCGGGCGGGATGAGGAAACGGCGCAGTGACAAATTGTGTGATGACCAAAGTGCCGAACGGGGCAAACCGGCTCTCGAGCGATTCGTCGGTGCGCCCGGCGAAACGCGCGAGCATCACGACGATGGCATCCAGGTCAGTCGCTCGTTTATAATCTGGCGGCGTCACGTAGCGATTCAGCATCAGGCTGAAGACGAGGTGCTCGCCGGCGGCGGTGGTGACAAAACCCGAGAGCGCATTTGCCCAACGGAGAGTGCCGGTCTTGGCCTGGACATTTTGAAATGCGGGAGTGTCTTTCATCCGGCGGCGCAATGTCCCATCCACGCCCGCCGTCGGCAGCGCGGCCATGAAATCCTTTCCCGCGCCCTGTTTGGCCATGAATTGCAGCAGTGAAACGGTGGCATTCGCCGTCGTGAGATTGTTGCGCGAAAGGCCCGAGCCTTCGTCGAAATGCACTTCGGCGGCGGGCAAACCGTTGGTGGCCAGAAACGCATCGAGCGCTTGCAGCGCGCAGTCCTCGGAAGTCTGCCACGGCGGGGCATTTGTGTCGCGAGTCATTTCGCCGGTGTGCTCGAAGATCAAATCGGTCTCCAGGTTTTGCGAAGGTTTCATGAAGTCGCGGATGAGTTCGCGCAAAGGCGGCGAGACGACTTCGCCCAATTTTTCGGCGGCGACCGGCGGAGGCGACGGCCAAAGGACTGCGCGCGCGGCGCCATCGATGATGATTCCGTTTCGACGCAGGGCTTCTTTGAGCGCGGCGGAAAACCATTCCGCGGGCCGCGGCACGGGCACGTCAACCTTCTCGGGTTCGCCACCCACGGGCAGGTTGCCAAAGATGTGAACGACCTTTTCCCAGGAGAAGCGACGCACCTCGATGTGCCGCGGGGCGCCGTTGGTGGGCGTGGTGATCGTGTGATTGTCCAATTGCATGCCGGTGCAAGGATCGACAATGGTCAACTGGCAAGGTTCGCCGGGTTCAGCGGCGGGTTGCACGGCTATCTGGGTGCAGTTGTCATTAAGCGTCAGGGCGGAAATCTCGGCGCCGTAATAATCTTCCAAATCACTGGCGACCCAGCCGGAGCCACTGGGCGGCGACTGGAGGAAAGTTGCGTCGCCGATTAAATCACCCGTGACCCGGCGGACACCGGCCTTGTTGAGAGCCGTGACAAAAGGGGAAAATAAATCCCAAAAATTCGTAATCCCGTGACGCGTATTCCAGCTTGGGTCGGCGCGCCCGGCAATCACCAGGTCGCCGTGCACGGTGCCTTCGGAATCGGGCCGGGCGGAAGCGAGGATGGGTGTCGCGATCCGGTAATCCGCGCCAAACCGTGCCAGCGCAAGCGCCCCGGTATATAATTTAGTGTTCGACGCGGGACTCATCAGCCGGTCGGCGTGATTTTCAAAAAGCGTTTTACCGGAATCCAGCGAAACGATTTTGATGCCCCATAATGCGCTGCTGAAACGGGGCTGGGATATTTGCGCTTCGATCTGGCGCGTTAATTCAGGGAGTGTGACGGCGCCGTTGGTCTGGGCGGACGCGGGATTCGACGCGAGACAAAAAAGAGCGACGCAAAAACAAAAATTCCAGTGCGCTTTTATATTGCTCAAGGTTTGGGTTGGGTTGTTCGGGCGATTCTGCAACCAGAAATGGAATTTTTCCACCACCAAGTTGTTTCAAAGCGTAGCGATGGGGAGTG
>DASXHY010000313.1:0-12752 GCA_036488095.1 Verrucomicrobiia bacterium
CTTTTGGCAGGGCAGGCAGCAGATCGATTTCGTTGTCCTGGCTTTGCAGGAGCATTTCCGCAATGGCTGCCGTCGCGCCCAGGTTTCCATCAATTTGAAACGGTGGATAGCGGTTGAAAAGGTTGGAATAGAGATGCGTGCTCACCAATTTTTCAATCTGGCCGTACGCGAGATCGCCTTCGTGGAAGCGCGCCCAGTAGCACGCGCGCCACGGCCAGCTCCATTCCGTGCCGCCTTCGCCGCGCGATTCCAGCGCCTTGCGGGCCGCGGCAGCCAGCTCCGGCGTGCCCGCCAGCGTGATTTCGTGCCCCGGATATACCGCAAAAAGATGCGACGAGTGTCGATGCTGCATGTCGGTGTCCTTGTAATCCTCAATCCATTCCTGCAACCGGCCGTCCTTCTTGCTGATTTGCAGCGGCGCAAGTTTTTTCAGGGCGGCTTCGCACTCCGCGCGAAAATTCGCGTCCGTGTTCAGGATTTTGCTCGCCTCAATGCAATTGTTCAGCAGTTCGTGGATGATTTCCAGGTCCATCGTGCAACCGTAAGTCATGCGCGACTCATGGCCGTCCGGAAGATAAAAAGCATTTTCCGGAGAATGCGACGGCGCGGTGACGAGCTTGCCGGCAACGGGTGTTCCCGCGGGCGCTTCCACAAGAAAATCGAGAACAAAGCGCGCCGCGCCTTTCATCAACGGATAACCGCGTTTGGCAAGAAATCCTTTGTCGCCGGTGAACAGGTAATGTTCAAACGGATGTTCCGCCAGCCACGCCCCTCCCATCGGCCAGATGCCGACCACGCTATCCGCCGGCGCGGCAAATCCGAACGGGTCGGTGAGATGATGCGCCACCCAGCCCCGGCAGCCGTAATCGATCCGCGCCACGTTCGTGCCGGACGCAGCCAGCGTGTCCATCAGGTCAAACAGCGGCACGTGACATTCCGAAAGATTGCAAACCTCCGCTGGCCAATAATTCATTTGGATGTTGATATTCAAATGATAGTCGCTGTTCCAGGGCGCGTTCATCTTGTCGTTCCACAGGCCCTGCAAATTGGCGGGCAGTGAACCGGGACGCGAACTGCTCATCAGCAAATAGCGGCCGTATTGAAAATACGTCGCGATCAAATCCGGGTCGGCCTCGCCGGCGCCCACGCGCTGCAACCGCTCGTCGGTGGGCATGGTTTCCACGTTGGTGCTCACGGCTCCGAGATTTAGCGAAACGCGGCGGAAGAGTTTCTGATGATCGGCGATGTGCGCGTAGCGAATCGCCTCATAGGATTTCTTTGAAGGCGCATCCAGGTCTTTCATGCATTTTTCCTCCGGCTCACCGCCGCGATAATCCGTTTGTCCGGCAATATAAATAGTCACCGTGTCCGCACCGGTAACGCTCACCACTCCATTCGCGCCCGCCAATTTTCCTCCGTAGGCAAAGACCCGCGCCACCGCCGCGAATTTTTCCCCCGGCTTCGCTTTGGCCGGATCGGGTACGTCCATTGCCTTGGCTTTGTCGTCGAAATACTGCACCGGAATTTGCCCGCGCAGCACCAGCTCGCTCGGGTCTTTGGGATCATTCACGCAACGCGCGTCCCGTTCGCGCGTGAGCCGCACGCCGACGTTGATGCCGCCAGGCTTGGTGGAAGTCATTTGCACGGCGATCACATTGTCCGGCGCGGAAGCGAAAACTTCGCGGATATAGGTGTCGCCGCCAAGATCATACGTCGTGGTCGCGATGCCAGTGTCGAGGTCCAGTTCACGGCGATAATTGTGTTCCGGCGCGTTGGATTTATCCGCGTTCTCGATAAACAAATCGGCGAGCGGTTGGTAGGATTTGATGCGCGCGGGAATGCCCATCATCGTTTTCGCGGCGAGCGCGGAGGCTTCCTCGTTTTTTCCCGTGAACAACAGCCGGCGCACTTCCGGCAGGGCAGTGAGCGCGTTCGAGTTGGCGCCGTCCCGTTTGTAGCCTTCCCAAACCGAGTCCTCATTCAATTGTAATCGCTCCTGTTTGACGTCGCCGTAAACCATCGCTCCCAACCGCCCATTTCCCACAGGCAGCGCGGCGTTCCAATCCACGCCGGCCGGCTGGCGATACCAAAGAGTGAGGGCGTTCGGATGTTCCTCCTGCGCCGGCGAATTCCAAGTGAATATTCCGCCGGCGAGGAACGCGATGAGAATGGCACCCTCGAACCGTAGCAGCTGACGTGAGGAGGCTCTAACTTTCCTCCCCGAAATAATAATGAGCCTGCTAACATCGGCTGCTACACGGTTCAGGGTGAGGTGGTATTCAGGGTTCATGCGGAGGAGAAAATAATTGCGTTTCAAAGGTGTGATTTCAAAGTCGCGAGATTACTAAAAGGCGACACCGTTCAAAACAATTTTTGACGCGGTGGCAGTCAAGGTCGGGAACTTGACCCAAACTGTCGCGCCGGCGCTATCGTTGAACCAGCCGTGTTCGGCGGCGTCAAAGGCATCCTTCGAAGCGAGCTTTTCCATCGGCGCCCCGTTCCGCGAAACGCGCGCCAATGACCCGGCTTTGCGATTGATTTTCAGAACGTAAGTGCGTTCGGCAAGTTTTCCCTGGTAATCGCCTTGCCCCGCGCCAATACCGACGATGACATCCGCGCCGATGGTTTCGCAATTAAACCGCGTGCGGGCGAAACCACCGCGTTTGTAATCGTTGCTCCGCCCGTCGTCTTCATAGAGCGCGTAGCTGGACCGCGCCGATGGATAGATATCCAACATCAGCGGGTCGGCGGGCTTTTCGTCCACATAATGGATCTCCGGTCCCATTGGAATGATCGAACCCGCCTTCACAAAAATCGGCACTTTATCCAGCGGTGCGTTCACTGTTGGGGAGGTCCCGGCGTCATAGATTTCTCCGGTCCAATAATTGATCCACGATCTTCCCGCAGGTAACTGCACCTGCCGATTCGTCGCGCCTGCCACGTGGACCGGAGCGACCAGCATTTCGCTATCGCCATTGCCCACGATGATTTCATCCATCGTGTCCGGCACAAAACGCACCGGATATTTCACCGGCTGTTCGTGATAGGCGATTTGCGCGTTGGAATAACGGAAGGGCAACAGCCGGTAACGAAGTTGCGTGTAAAATTTGAAATTGCGCTGCGCCTGATCGTTGAACAGCCACGGAAACCGCCCCTTGGTTTCTTTCGCGCTGAAAAATTCCGTGACCGGCAGGAACGTGCCGTATTGCAGCCAGCGAATGTATAGCTCGTCCTGATTTGGCACATCGCGATTGTAGCCGCCGGTGTCGCTCGTCCAATAAGCCGCCGTTTCCGGCGTGTCCATCGCCGCCCCCAGCTTCATGTCGTCCTCGAAACCAGCCCACGAAGTCTTCGTATCACCCGTCCACATGCCAGGATATTGATCGTTTCCGGGAGCCGGCGGCCGATGCGTGAGAATGAAACCGCGCCCGCCGGAAGCTCTCTCCGTCATTTCATAATACGTCTTGTGATAAAGCCGCCGAAGATTTTCGGAACCGCTGCCGTCAAACGTCACGCCACCCTTGGCCACGGTGCTGTAGGTGTCGATTTTGAAAAAGTCCACGCCCATGTCCAGCAAGGGCCGATTCAATGTCTTCCACCACTCGACCGCCTTTGGATTTGTAAAATCGATTTGCCCCGTGAACGTGACGCCGTGCCAACCGCCGCCGTTGACAACTTTGCCCTCACCGCCGCGTTTATCGGTAATGAAAAAATGGCCACGCTCACCCTCCTGATACAGGTTCGTAATGCTGACGTCGATGTACGGCCATTCCCAGACGCCAAAATGAAATTGATTTTCGTGCAGCGCGGCAATCATCGTCTTCGGATTCGGAAACTGGCTTTGATCAAACTGAAAACAAATGTAACGATTGGCGCCGTTGTACGAGTTCCACAGCCAACTGGAATCAATCCACATCAAATCGCCGCAATAATCCCGGCGCAGGCGCTGCGCGGCGTCCAGGACTTTTTCCTGGTCCAAATAACTCCCGAACAAAACCCCAAAGGCCCATTTCGGCGGCAGCACCGGATTGCGGGCCACAGCGGACATCGGCGGCATTAATTTCGCCGCGCTGCCGTTGGGATCCACGTCATCCACGTCCCTCGGTTGCGCGAACACGGGTGGCGCGATGGCCATGAACAAAGCGAGGGCTATGCCGCCCCATGAAACGTAGCAGCCGACGTGAGGAGGCTCTGACTTTTTCCGCGAAAAATGTATGAGCCTCCTCACGTCGGCTGCTACATGATCAAAAGGGCGGACTTTGGCAATGAATCGCATTCGATGAATCACTTCCTCGTGAATCGCCCGATGAAACCGCCGCCGGGACGAAGATTGATCGTGAGCGTATCCTCGCGCCGCGACGAACCGTGCTCGATTTCCTCCGCATCCGCGCCGTTTCCGGAATCTCGAATGAACATTGATTCATAACCACCTGCGCCGAGGAACGAAAGCGGCACTTGGATCGTTTGCGCGTCCGGTCCGCCGATCACCGCCAGGAACCACGTGTCGCCACTGCGCCGCGCGTAAATGGCGAGCTTGCCGATTTCCGACGGCGGCAGCACGATCGTTTCATCCCAAACTGGCGGAATGCTCTTGATCAAATCAACGCCGGCATTGGCAAGAATGTTCGATGGATTGGCCGCGTAAGTGAGCATCGGCTGGCTGAAAATCGCGGCGGTCGCGATTTGATGCGGCCACGTGGTGTTCTGCCGGCGCGCGCCGAAATACGTCACACTGTAATCCGCCGGCCCGGCCAGCATGCGCGTGAAGGGCAGGGTGGTCTCGTGCGTGGTGCGATCGAGCAGGCGGCTGGATTCCATTCCGCGAACGGCTTCGCGCGTGATTTCGTTGGGCCACGTGCGGCTCGTGCCCGTCGGCTTGTCACTGCCGTGAAAATTCACCACCAGATGATATTTGGCCGCGTTCTGGAGCAGCGCCTGGTAAAGGTCGATCATTTCCTTGTGCTCGTTGTCGAAGAAATCAATCTTTGCGCCCGCCACGCCGAGATCGTGCAGCTTTTTGAAAAATGCCTCGCGATCTTCCGGCGTGCGCAACGAGCGGGAATGTTTCCAGAAGAGCAAACGAACGCCATTCTGTTTCGCGTACTCCGCCAGCTCCTTGATTTCCGCGTCGCTCCAGCGCCCCCAATAACCTTCCACCACGTTGTATTCAAAACCCAATTCGCCGGCCATCCGGCAAAATTCCTTTGTGCCGTCCAGCGTGCTGTCGCCGCCATCGAGATATTTCCAGACCGCCCGGCCGGGCTTGATCCAATCCGTCTTGAGACCTTGCGGAAAAATTTTCGGGTCCGGCGGCGGGCAAAGGTCCGGCAGAATGTCGCAGTTCACGAGCGCGTTCAAATCCGCCCCGATCATGACCACGCGCCACGGAGTCGTTACCGTGCCAGTCACGATCGCCGGCTTGGAAAGGCGCATCACGTCATTCGTGCTGTAGCGAAGCACGAACGGGTGCGACGCTGGTTGCTTGTGCGCGAGCGCGACGCTGAACTCGCGCGGACCGGTCACTTGCAGCGCCATGCCGCTGTAATTCACCAAATCGGCCTCGGTTACGGACGCATAACCGCCGCCTTGCAGTTTAAAGGTCATCGGCGGCGCCACCCATTGGCCCGCGGGAACGGCCGCCACGAGATTGTTCGTGTGCTGCCCTTCGTAGTGGCCCTTGAGATCGTGATACCAAACCCGGCTGCCCTCCGGGAGGCAAAAAGTGGAAGCTTCATCCGGCGTGCGGACCTCGCCGACGGCGCCGGGCGCGATGAACCGATAAGCCACGCCGTCGTTGAACGCGCGAATCTCCAGACTGTAACTGACCTCGCCGGCCTTGAGCGCGATGGTTGCGCCGTTGCAATTATTCACGGCCACCGAATGCACCCCGCGCCACGGATAGGTCTCGTTGATGTGATACGTCTTGATGTCTCCCGCGGTCGGCGACGTGGTCAGTTCCTTTCCATCGAGGGAAAAAATCATCCGCGACGGCTCAATGACGGATTTATTTTTGAAACTGACGTCGTAACCAAGACGCTCTTTAAAAGTAACATGAAACTGGATGGAACCGTCGGGACTGGCCACGATCGTTTCATTTGAACCAGCGTTGGCACGATTTGAAACCAGCACAGTCGCGGCGATCAAAAAAAGCGGCACGGAAAGGGAAGCAAAAAACCGGCGCGCGCTTCCTTTTAATGAAAACGGATGGGTAGGGCGCATCGCCAATTTGGACGAAGCGGAAGCCCGCGCGGTTACGGCTTTTCGCGGTCGCGCTGGATTCTTTCGTAAAGCCACGCGCGCGCAAATACCCACCAGCGATTGGCCGTGGGCACTGAAATCCCAAGAATTTTTGCTGACTCATCGATGGTCAAGCCGATAAAATAACGCAGCTTGACCAGTTCCGCCTTCTGCTTATCCACCGCCATAAACTCGTCCAACGCCTCGCTCATGGCGAGCAGTTCGTCCTCTTTTTCGATCGCGGCCACATCGATCTCCGCAATGTCCAATCGCTGCCAGTCGCCGCCATGGCGCAACGCGGCCTTGCGCCGGGCATTATCAATGAGAATGCGCCGCATCGCTTCGGCGGCTGCTCCAAAAAAATGGGCGCGGCCATTCCATTGGATGTTTTCATTTCCGGTCAGGCGAAGCCACGCTTCGTGTACCAGCGCCGTCGGTTGCAGCGTTTGGGTCGATGATTCGTTCGCCATCCGCGCAGCCGCCAGTTTGCGAAGCTCTTCATAAACCAGCGGCAGCAACTCCTCCGCGCGCTGCGCATCGCCGGAATCCATGGACTGTAAAATTTGCGTGACCTCGCTCATCCGCGTGAATTGATTTTGAAGGGCACGAGCGCCGGGACTTCACGGCAATAAGCGGCATATTCATCGCCGAATTCCGGGGCCAGCAGGCGCTCCTCGCGGCGGATTTTCCAGGAATAAACGATCAAAAGGACTGCCAGCGCCACGAGCCCGCTCACTTTTCCCAACGCAATCGCCGTGCCGGCAACGCCGGTGAGAATGCCCGTGTAAATCGGATTGCGAACGAATCGGTATGGCCCGGTGCGGATCAGTCGATGTCCCTCCTTCAGCGTGATCGCACCGCTCCAGTAGCGTCCGAGATGAATGCGCGCCCAGACCGCGAAGCCCAGGCCGCCCAGCATCACGGACGCTCCAGTCCAAAATGTATATTTATTCTGGGGCCAGAGTTGCGGATCGATCTGCCGCAAAAAATTATGAAACGCCAGGAGCATCAGGGCGAGGCTGCCGATCACAAAATGAAGAATTCGAGTGACCGGCGGCTCGGCCACTTTTGTTTTCCTGACCCACAACGCCGAGACAAGCCAATAGGCCACGAACGACCACCACGCGACGGGAAAAAGCCAGCGATAGCAGAGAGGCAGGATGTCTTTCATGTTAATTCGCTTTGGTCTCGCTCAGGGTTTGAAAACCCGGATTCAAGGCAACGGCTTCGCGTTTCAAAACACGAAAAGAGATCCAACCATTCCACTCGTCGTCAAGATGGCCGGCCTGGGGAAATTTGCTTTCCACTTTCAGGGCATCGGCAAACGATTCCCGGCTTTTCTCGGCTTGATTAAGCTGAAATTGCGCCATCGCCAAAACCAGATTGGCCTTCGCCCGGCAATAACTCCCGGCATCCATCGGCAGGACTTGCTGCATCAAACTTGCCGCCTCCGCGAAATGCCCCAGGCGATACTCAGTGAGACCCTTGGCAAATAAATTGAATCCCCAGTTGTCCTTGTTGGGCGTTGCGCTGATGGCAACTGCGGCCATTTTTTCAATGGTCGGCATTTGGTCTGCCTCAGCCGGAATAATCAGAGTGGAAATCACCATGCGTTCAGCAATGCGCGGATCCGTGGTATTTCCAAATTCCCGAAGAATTTGCGCCCGGCAATTCCGGTAGCCGTTCAAGTCGCCAATTTGCAACAACAACGGCGCGAGATAGAGGTAGCCCATGTGATCGTCGGGAGCATATTGAACGACGTAATTCCAATTCGTCAGCGCTTCCCGCCATTCCCCATGCCGCGCGTGAATGCCGCCGAATACATCGTAGAACGGAACGAGGGTTGCATGTGGCGGAATGCCGCGAAGGGCTTTCTCTGACTCATCATACTGTCCGCTCATCAGCAACTGGCCCGCGTGGGTGATTTGCCGGCTCGACTCAGCGCCTTTTTCCGCCTGTTGCCGCAACAATGCCTCCGCCTGCTCGGCGGCCACCGCGCGTTTGAGGGCTGCTCTTTCCTGGACAAATAGATAAAGCGAGAAAATCAATCCGACGATCAATGTCGTCACGCCGACGCCCGTGGTCGCGAAAATCGCTTTGTTCCGGCGCACCAATTTTTGAAAGCGATAAACCGTGCTCGGCGGACGCGCCACCACGGGATCATTGCTCAAGTAACGTTGCACGTCCGTCGCCAGCCCGTTGGCGGTCTCGTAACGGCGCGTGCGATCCTTCTCCAGCGATTTCATCACGATCCAATCCAGGTCGCCGCGCAATAAGTGAATCAGCTTCGGCGCTTCCGCGTGGCGCCGTTGCGCCACGGCGGTCAAATCCGCCGCCAGCATCGTGCTCAAACGCGTCGATGGCCGCGCCGGTTCTTTCTCGCGGATCGTGCGCCGCAATTCATCCAGGCCCGATTGCAGAAGCTCCTTCGCGTCAAATGGCGTCATCCCCGTGAGCAATTCATAAAGCAGCACACCCAAGGCGTAAATATCGCTCCGCGTGTCAATATCCAGCCCGCTCATTTCCGCCTGCTCCGGGCTCATATAGGCCGGCGTGCCGATGAATTGCTCGAACGCGGTGAACAACGTCTGGTCCGTCAATCGCCCCTGCGTCGCCTTCGCAATTCCAAAATCAATCACCTTCGGCACCGGCACCCCGTCGTGCAGCGTCACCAGGATGTTCGATGGCTTGATGTCTCGATGGATGATTCCCTTTTGGTGCGCGTGTTGGATCGCGTTGCAAACCTGGATGAACAAACCCAGCCGCTCGGGCGTGGACAATTTATTCTGGTCGCAGTATTCCGTGATCTTGATTCCGCGCACCAATTCCATCACGAAAAACGGGCGGCCATTCTCGGTCGCGCCCGCATCCAGCACCTTCGCAATGTTCGGATGGTCCATCATCGCCAGCGCCTGGCGCTCGGCTTCAAACCGCGCGATGACGCTCTTCGTATCCATCCCCAGCTTGATGACCTTGAGTGCCACTCGGCGGCGAACCGGTTCCTCTTGCTCGGCCATGTAAACTACCCCGCAGCCGCCCTCGCCGATTTGCTGGAGCAATTTATACCGGCCTATGCGATCGCCCGGCTTTTCATCCAGCGGCAGCGAGAGCACAATCGTTTTGCTCCGCCCCGCCGCCGGCTCCTTCAGAAATTCATCCGCATCTTCATGCGCCTGCAACAAAGCCGTCACTCTCGCCCGCAACGTCTCATCTTCACCGCACTCGCTTTGCAAATAAGCCGCGCGTTCTCCGGCCGGCAGTTTCAAAGCCGCCTCGAACACCGCCTCGTCGCGATTGGGTGATTCGCTCATTTGGAGGGCGGTTTCGGATTGTCCTTTTTCGGCGTGATGGAGAGATTTTTCGGCGGCGCCGCATCTCCGGGCGGCACAAAGGTCGCCCACGTCTTTCCCGACTCGGGCTTATATTCCACCGTTTTTCCCGGCACGGGCGGAATGCGGATCAGGTGATGACATCCCGGGCATTGGATTTCACGGCCGGAAAACTGTTCGTCACACTGCAAATGTTGCTGGCATTGCGGGCAGGAAAATTTGAACTGGTTCATAACGCCTTTGGTTGGTGGTTCCCGAATAATGTAAAAACCGCGCTGACTTGGCAATCACGCGAAATCAGTCGGGTGCAATTAGAAGCGAGCGGCAACTGTGAAGCCGTTGAACACCCGCGACTTCTTCTCCCTCTCCGCCACGGAGTGGGGGAGAGGGCTGGGGTGAGGTGGTGCTCAGGGTTCACGGGGACCTCAGTCGGCTCTACCGTGCCTTTTCCACCACATACATCTCCTGCGACTCCGTATCCGGTTCCAGGGCGATGCCGAGACCGCTGAGGACCTTCTTCACACCGTCGAGACTGAAAGCGCCGCCCTGCATTCGTTTCTGGACCTCGGGATTCCAAGGCACGGAGAAATTGTAGAATTTATCAAGCCCCGTTTTATCCACGACCGGCCGATTGAGCCCCTGCGACAAACCGTTCAGAATTACACTCAACCGCTGATGCCTGAGATAAAGTTTGCCATCTCTGACATCCGCGCCGGCTGATTCGTTGTCGGGACTGAAAGTCAACCCGGGCAAGGCGGAATTTTCCACCTTCAAAATCCACACCTCCGTGTCCCGCGCCTCCGCATGCGCCGAATAACCCAAATTTCTCCGCACAGCCGTTTGCAATTGCGCCCGCGCATCCCCGGTCTTCGTCACGAGAAAATCGAACCCGCCTTTCGGCGCTTCCAGCGGCAGCACCACCCGCGCGGGATTGCAATCCCACGCCTCGCCGATGACATCCTGCAGCCGCACATTCCGCCCTACGGCGCGCGTGACCGCTCCGCCGTTCCCATCGTGGATTTCGCAAACTTTCGCCAGGCTGTTTGGAAAATGCGTCGTGCGTACCACGATCAAGTCCGCCGGCACTTGCCGCAATCGGTTCGTTTCCGCATCGAAATACGCATCTTTGACTCGCAACGAATGCTTCACCACAATCGCTGCCCCCGCTAAAATCGCGATCCCGACCGCCGCCATTGCTGTTTTTTTCATGTTCATAGGCTTCAAAAGGTTGAATGGTCTTCATTTAACAGTGCGTAAGCCGGGGACAAAAAATATCACGCTATCTCGATTTTTTTTGGTGGCGATATGGCGAGACAATCGCGAGTGAAGGAGCGTCAGGCATTCCGCCAGGTTTTGGACTGCGGCGGCCCTCCGCCGCTTTTCGGGCACACTACAAAATCAAGACGCTGCTTAACTTCGGGGTCGCAAATGACTTATCAAAAACCGGTCATCTGCCATTGGCAGGATCCAAAAACAACGGCTTCAGGTGCCGCTCAAAAAGATTGCCCGTGACATTACGCGCAATCGAGCTTTCGCACTCACGGACCAGATCGAGATACGTCTGCCCCTTCTTGGCCGCAATCTTGTAACCAACGTGCAGAAGCTGGCGCAGGCTCGGGTTGAATTCCTTGTTTTTCGGGTCATGCCGCAGCGCGGCAACATATTGCGCCGCGGTCCATTTCGAAATCGTCTCCGCCGACGGCAACTTCGCGCGGTCGATATCAATGACGCTGGCGTAAGGCGCGCATAATTCATCTACGTGCGCGAGCGCGTCCGCATAAATATCCTTGGCGAGCGCCAGGCCCTTGCCGCCGTGCTCGGCGAGGCCGATGATTTCTTCGAGCCAGGTCGTGCCGGCGGTCTTCAGGTGCAAACCGGCGTTGTGTTTCCGGATGGCCCGGCGGATGGCGCCGTAAATCGAAAATTTGTCGCTGCCGGAATGCACACTAAGTTTCAAATTGTCCGGCAGGCCATAATTCCTGACTGCATAGGCGATGACCGCGAGGTCTTCGTTAAATTCCTTTTCGAATTGCGCGACGTCTCCGACGTAATCCACGCCCTTGTTGAAGCGCCCCGTAAATTTGGGCGCGATGGTTTGAATCGGCACCTTTTCATCGGCAATCGCCGCCAAAATCACAAGCAGTTCCACCGGCGTTTGCGGCGAATCGGTTTCATCCATCGAAACCTCCGTGATGAATTTTCCATCGCCCTTGGCCGTCGCGATGTGGCGATAAATAGCGCCTGCTTCCTGCACCGCGAAAAGAAATTTATTCGCAATGCGCTCGATTTCCGCCCGCGGCGCTTTCACCCCGCCTGCGACACCGGGAATTTCCAGCGGCCGGCTCAATTCCGGGTGGCGGCCCACAAACGCCTTGGCCGCGTCCGATGCGGCGGGTTTTCCGATGGAGTCCGCGACATCGATCGTAAAAAAATCGGAGCAGGGGAGAAAGCGCTCTACCGTTTCAAGGCGAATGTGATCGGCATCGACGTGCCAGGGTTTCTTCCACCCAAGCTTTCTCACCGCAACCTCGGCGGCCGCCCGAACGCCGGAGGGTTCCGAGCCGACGATGAGATGTTCGCGGTTGGATTTGTTCCAGACCGGCACGACATCCGCGCCTTTTTCAGTGGCCAGCACGAACGCGCGCAATTGCGCCTCGGCTTGTTGCGCGAAGCGGTCACCGACGCCCACGGAGAATTTGGAAAGTTTCAGCATCTCAGTTTTCCAACCGATTTTACGATTGAAGCGCGCAAATGGTTGCATCCCTGCACTTTTGCGTCAATGCATTGCCCCCCCGGAAATTTGCAGGCCATACACCGAAATCTGCACGATTGCGCGAGCCCGTCGCAGTATGCAGTCAGGGCAAACGCTTAAATTTCTCATTAACACCGCGGCTTTAGCCCGGTGCTCCGTGAGGACGCGACATTTCTTCAGCCGTTTCAACGGCTTCGGGTGAGCCGCTCAGAAGCCGTTGAAATGGCCGCTGGCGTGGCTTTAAATGCGTGTGCCCTCGCAGTATGCAGTAGACAATAAGTGACACTTGTGGGCAATATAGCGGCTCGCCATGAGAAAGTATCCGGGATTATGAGTGGCAGCGATTTGCCCGAAAACAATCCGGGCCGGGGGGACGAACTTCGCCGGCAGCTAATGGCTTTGAAAGATGAGCTCCATAGCCAACAATGGCTCCT
>DASXHY010000437.1:0-1831 GCA_036488095.1 Verrucomicrobiia bacterium
TGGGCCATCCGCAGAAAATTCATTTGTTGAAGTTTTGCGACACGCCGGCGAAACTCCCTCAGCATGAGGAACAAGTCTCGGCTTAAGGCGGTCATCCAACCACCGCGCCGGCGAGTGGCCTTGCTGATCGATTTCTCCCGCTGGTACGGCCGCGGCCTGCTATCGGGCGTCGCAAAATTCGTTCGCGAACACCACGAATGGTCGGTGCAGAGCGAGGAATGGAGATGGAGCGACCCCATTCCGGCCTGGTTTAGAAATTGGAAAGGTGATGGAGTCATCGCCTGGGTCGAAACTCCTGAACTCGCGGCCATCATCCGAAACCTGAAAGTCCCGGCATTGGACGTGCGAGGCTCCGTGCCGACCTGCGGGCTGCCGATGGTGGACACAAACAATGAACGAGTGGCAAACCTCGTCGCGGAACATCTCATGGAACGCGGCTTCCGTCATTACGCCTTCTGTGGATTTGTCGGCGCGAACTACTCGGACAGGCGAAGCCGTTTGTTTCACGACCGTCTCAAGCAAGCCGGCTTTGGCTGCTCGGTTTACAACCCGCCGAACACGCCCAGAAATGCGGAAACCATCGAACTGGAAAAACGCGGGCTGCTTTCCCAGGAACACCTCGCCCGCTGGTTGAAATCCCTCCCCAAACCCGTGGGCATCATGGCCTGCAACGACATTCGCGGACAGCAGGTGATGGACATCTGCCGCCAATTGGGTTTAATCGTGCCCGAAGAAGTGGCGGTCGTCGGCGTGGATAACGACGAAATTTTTTGCGAGCTCTCTGATCCTCCGCTCAGCAGCGTCGTCCTCGACCTCGTGCGAACCGGTTACGCCGCAGCAACGTTGCTCGAGAGTATGATGGAGGGTCGCAAGCCGCCAACGCAGCCCATTCTGATTCCACCGCTGGAAGTAGTCACCCGCCGATCTTCTGATGTGTTGGCCATGAGCGATCGGCAATTGGCGACTGGCACACGGTATCTTCGGGCACACGCTTTCGAGCCGATTACCATCAATGATGTTGCGCGCTCGGCGGGAATTTCCCGGCGTGCTTTCGAACGGCGGTTTATGGCGCAAGTGGGCCGCGCACCCAAGGAAGAGGTGATGCGGTTGCGGATTGAACGCGTGAAAGATCTGCTGGCCAACACGGACTGGACGCTGGCGCAAATTGGCAGAAAAACCGGTTTTAAGCACAGCGGATACCTTCACCGGGCATTTAGCCGAAAGACGGGCACCACGCCGGGACGATTCCGGAAGAACGCGAAGCCGGCGTCCGGCGGGCGTTTCCCCTTCCGCCAATTGTCGTCCCAAACCTAACCCAAGTTCGTCAGTCGGAGAAGCGGATGAACTTTTTGTATTTCGGTTCTTTGGATTTGCGCGATAACGCTGCGCGCCCATCCGTCGGGCAATGATTGCGAAACGGTTTCGCATTTCTCCAAGCTACTGCACATCAGCTTGTTGCGCCGCGAGTTTCACGAAAACACCTTCCCCCTGGCGTGAAGCGGAAAACATTACCGTAAGTTTTTCCACGTAAGTGAAATGTGCTAAAACCGTCGCGATGAAAAAGGAAAATGAGAAAGAGATCGGAATGCGCCCCAGGCACGCTCGGCGCCTCGCCCCCCGACCCTCGACCCCGGTGCCCCCGTACCGACTAACTTCGACTAACTTCGGCTAAATCGGGGTAAATCGGGGTAAAAAAATAAAAAAAATCCCATGGGCTTGCCCCGAAGGTACGGACACATGGAGTAGCGTTGGAAGAAGCTGTTATGAGAGAGATAAAGAGACGGCGACATCATAGTCGGGAGTATCGGCGCAAGGCAGTGGAACTGCTGTT
>DASXHY010000324.1:0-2120 GCA_036488095.1 Verrucomicrobiia bacterium
ACGGCGTTTTTGTGGACACAGCGCGATTCGCTTCGTTTTATACCGGGAACGTTTCGCCAATCGACGCACCAGTGGAAAAAAGCAATGGCGTAATCCAAACGAGCACCGCCGAACTTTATCGGGCGCGCGAGCAACGGCTGAAGACCATGCTCGTGGACGTGCCGGCAGCCAAGGGTGTGGACGTCTATGTCTTTGCCGGGCCGACGATGCTGCAGGCGGTTGAGCGCTATAATCTTTTTTCCGGTGGCGGCGCGATGCCGCCCTTGTGGGGATTGGGCGTGCATTATCGCGGCTATACCAAATACGGCGCGGCCGAGACGCTCGCGCTGGCCGCGCGAATCCGCGCCGCGCACATGCCTTGTGATGTTTGGGGCGTCGAGCCGGGCTGGCAGTCCAGGGCTTATTCCTGTTCCTTTGTTTGGGCCACGAACCGCTTTCCCGACCCGGACGATTTCCTCCAAAAAATGGGCGCCATGGGTTACCAGATGAATTTCTGGGAACACGCCTTCACGCATCCAACCTCGCCGATTTATGACGAACTCAAGCCGTGGTCGGGAAATTATCTGGTCTGGAACGGGTTGGTCCCGGACTTTGCATCGCCGCAGGCGCGGAAGATTTTTCTGAAACAAAACAACGTCGCGTTATTCGACCGAAAAGTTGAGAGCGTGAAACTGGACGAATGCGATTACCAACCGGACTCGCCAACGCCGTGGTCGTTTCCGCTCGCGACAAAATTCCCTTCCGGCCTGGACGGCGAAGTGATGCACTCACTTTTTGGCCTGCTTTATCAACAAACGATGTGGCAACCCTACCAGGAAAAAAATCTGCGCACCTGGGGTCTGGTGCGCAATTCACACGCGCTGGCCGCGCCGCTGCCTTATGTCCTTTATAGCGATTCCTACGACGCGCGATGTTATGTGCGCGGACTGGCCAACGCCGGTTTTAGCGGTTTGCTCTGGGATCCGGAAGTGCGGATCGCCGACTCGGTTGAAGATTTTTATCGCCGGCTCGAAGTGGCAATTTTTTCACACGACGCAGTGATTGACTCCTGGTACATCCCGAATCCGCCCTGGGATCAGGTAAATCGGAAAAAAAACGAGTGCAACGAATTGATGCCTGACCGCCAGGCGGTGGCCGACGTTGTCCGCCAGTTGCTGCAACTGCGAATGAGTTTCATCCCATATCTTTATTCCGCGTTTAATGAGTATCACGCCACCGGCAAACCGCCGATTCGCGCGCTCGTGTTGGACTGGCCGAACGATCCGAAAACGCACGCGATTGATAATGAATTCATGTTCGGCGATTCCGTGCTGGTGGCGCCGATGTTTGCCGGTGAAACCAATCGGACGGTTTATCTGCCCGCCGGAGATTGGTTTGATTTCTGGACGCACGCAAAAATCCGCGGCGGAAAATTCATCGATGCCGGCAACGGCGTCGGACAAATTCCGCTATTTGTGAAAGGCGGCACACTGCTGCCGCTGGCCGAGCCGCTGGAATTCGTCAAACCAGACACCTGTTTCAACCTCACGGTTAATATTGTGGGCGAAAAGCCTGGGGGCTTTGTTCTCTACGAGGATGACGGTGTTACCGCGGCCTACGCGAACGGCGAGCAAAACCAAATACTCCTCCAGGCTGACGGCGATCATCGTTCAATCCAGCGCAACGGAAATTATCACGGGCCGGAGCGCTACAAGATTACCGGGTGGAAACAGTTTTGACAGATACAGCAAACCCGCGCGATTAAATTCGATTTTCTCAATCAAAACGCAGAGACACGAGCTTGGTTTGTTCGTCATATTTAGCAACGGCCTGGCGGCCGTTCCATTGCACACTCGCAGGAGAATGCTCGGCAGCAATTTGAATGGAACTGGAGGCGTCATCGGAGAAAATCTCCAGCGAATCGCCCGGCGACCAGCAGGCGGTCAATTTCGAAAGAGATTCAATCGCGCTTTGCCCTTTGTGACGGAGATAGCTGCCATTACCAACGAAGAAACGTTGGACCGGTTGGCCTGCCGATGCGTCACGCTTCAAATGCAATAAGTAGGCGTCGGTGGTCCAATCGTTAATTTGGATGCTGATAGTGCCCGGACTTTCAATGGCACGAAGGTTCAGGTAGCATT
>DASXHY010000544.1:0-2809 GCA_036488095.1 Verrucomicrobiia bacterium
GATCGAAATAGGTTTGGTTTGGCAACTGCGGGCGCAGATAGCACAGATCGGCAACGAACTTCCCCTGCCGCAATATGAACTGGCAGCGCGAAAGATATTCATGCCACGCGGTGGACATTTCCCACCACGTTTGCGTGCGCTCGTAATGCAATCCCCACGGGCCCATGGTCGCGCCGGGAAACCGATCGAGATACGGCTGGTGTGCGTAGCGATGAATGACAAACCGGTTGATGCCTTGCGAAAATTCGTAATCACCCAGTGCCTTGACGGTCGCGGGATGATACTTCCATTGTTCATTATCGCCGGAAGTGAACGCTTCCGCGCCGACAATCGCATGGCCATAGATATGCGCGACGGACGCCATTTGGCGTCCTTTCGTCAGGTTTTCATTTCCGCCTGTTGCCCAAAATTCGCTCATCGGCTCATCCGACCGCGCGGTGTAACTCGCCTCGTCGCCGAACGGCAGATTGTAACCTTCAATCGTCAGGCGCAGCCCGTGTTTGTGCGCGAGTGTCGCCAGTTCACCCACATAATCTTCCGCCAGCAGTTCGGAAATCGTCTCTTGATAATCCCAGCGAAAACGGTCAGTCACGGACGTGTCGCCAATACGGACGGGAGCGCTCTTGGTGATGTCCGGCAAAAAGGGCAGGGGATCATAGCCGCGGCGCTTTTGAAATTCCTCGCGCAATTTTGGCGTCCAATTCTGCGAGCCCACCTCCCAGCTATCAATGTGCGTCGCAGACAGTGTCTGGCCGGCCATCGATCCCGCGCTCGCGATGAGTTTCCCCATCATGTTCTTAAAATGAACGTCCATCGCTTTGCGGCTCAACTTGTCGCACTCCAATCCGTTGCCGCCTTTGACTGGCGGGCGCGTGGATGAACCGGTCGTGGTATGACCGATGCGCTGGATGATCCATTTGCCGGCGGGAACGTTCCAATTCAATTCGCCCTTCGCGTTCAACTTCCGCGTTAAATTCACCACGGCACCGGGCGCTACCGCGCCATTTGTCTCGGGAAAAGCCAGCACGGCGATGTCGCGGTAGAAATCGCCGTATTTGACCGTGCTGTTAAAACTGTCGTGCGGCCGATGAGTGTCCGTTTTCGCTCGCGGCAGAACGGCGGAAAAGTGAGTTGGACCTGTGACGATCGTGTTCGAGGAGACGAGCGTTTGCATGGAAAACTCCGGTGTAATCCACGGCCCACTGCTGCCGCACCAACCCGGGCCGTTGGTCATGTTGATTTCCAGGCCGAGCCGATGCGCCTCGCTCACCGCGAAATGAAACAATTCCTGCCATTCGGCATTCATGAAATCGGCAGTGCCGGGCGGCGGCGCAAAACGTTCCACCACGTCCATGATAATCACGCCGCCAATGCCCGCGCGTTTCATCGCTTCCAGGTCGGCGGTGATGCCGGCCCTGGTGACGTTGCCGTTGTTCCAAAACCAATACACCCATGGCCGGGCGGTGGCGGGCGGTTTGGCGAATTCCGCCGAAAGGTCGCCGGCCATCAGCGGCGCCGAACAAAGCGACAACGCCAGGGCAATCGATAATTTTACATTCATCGTTTTAAAAAACGGCTGGCGACAATCAGCAAACCCGGAATGTTTCCATTCCCAACAACAGTCCAAGTTTTTCAATTTTATTGGCGATGTGACCCACGCCCACCGCGCAATGATGCGCCGGACCGCGAGCATTCCATTCATTGACGAAGCGTCGCGCGCCGATGCTGAATCGATAGCGGCTGTTGGTATTGCCGATTTCAAGGATCGGCCCGGGGACGGACTGCGCTTCCGCCACGAGCAGTTTGAGCCGGCAATCCGGTGTTTGAATCACGGAAAGCAGCGTCACCGGGCCGTGTTTCACCGACATCTCAACCGAGAGGCCGCGCCCCACTTTGCCGTGATAGACCTCCAGCGGTCGCACCTTGATTTTGCCCTGCGCGATCGCGATGTGCCCGGGTCCGTCGTGCCCCATCAAGACCACATCGTCCTTGAAATCCATCGCGTAATATTCCGTGAACGACCCGCCCGCGCCGAAACTGTCCATGATCTTCATGGCCTGGGCGTTTTTAATTTCGTATTCGCCGGCCACCGGAATGCCGCGCGCGGTCAGGAGTGAACTGCCCGGAATAATCGAGATGATGACCTCCTCATTCTCCGCGTTGCCGGTGCCTTGATAATAATAGGCGAGCGAACCTAATTCGTGTTTTTGAACCAGCCGATCCAGCGCCACCGACGTGCGGGCGGCCTGGTCCAATTCGGACCGGGCGCAGTCCGGCCCGATTTCGAACTCCTCGAAAAATACCTTCACGCGATCCGCGATTTGTTTCGCGGTCACTTCGCGGCGCAAGGCGGCCAGTTCATCCACTTCAAGAATTTCCATGTGGCCGCCGAAGGTCGCGCAGTGTCCGGTGAGATCCGAAGCGACATCCAGCATGCCGCCGTAATAATGGCCCATCAAACCCAGTCGATTGTGCGCCATGATTCCGGCCACTCGCGCGGCTTCAATCCATGTCTCCACCTCGTTCCAACACACCGGATCGTCCTCCAAAATGCCGGTGATCTGATGGAAGGGGATGCCCGCGCGATTGAAGACGTTGGCAATTTCCGGCACCGCGCAGGCGCTGCAGTTGGCAAGCCATTCACTGGTCATCGCCCGGCGGTCTTTCAACTGGTTGAAGCTCGCGTAATCCATGGCCGGCTCGGGACTGATATTGAGCACGATGACCGGGACCTTCGCCCGCTGCACCACCGGCAGCACCGTGGACGACAACGCGTAGGTGGTGACGTGCAGAAAAATCACGTCCACAT
>DASXHY010000336.1:0-2021 GCA_036488095.1 Verrucomicrobiia bacterium
CCTTTCTTCGTCGCCGTAGGCTTGCGACATCCGCTTCAAAATCAATTCGCCCGCTTCGTTTTTCGTTGTATTCATAAGGGCAGCGTACCCAATGCCCTTGGACATCCTCAGTCCTATGCGTTTGCTAAGTATACAAGCCCGAGGGTTCGCGAAAGAAATTTGCAATATCAGGCAAATCGGTATCTTGTTGGCATCACCAAACCTTTATGATCAAGAATCTCTTGTTCCTCTTGCTATTGTCCGCCATTAGCCTCCGGGCAGCGGACGCGCCCTCGACCAATTCGCCCGCCCACGAAACGAACGCCGCTCCGCCCAAGCCGCCAGAGGGGGCCATTCCGGATGCCACGCACAAACCCGTCTTCACCACCAACAGCATCACCATTGCCGGCCAGACGGTGAAATATGCGACCGAAACCGGCATGTTGCCGTTGCTGAAACCCGATGGAAGCTCGCGCGCTTCGGTATTTTATATTGCCTACACTCGCCTCACCGAAAGCCACGAAACCGCGCGGCCGGTCACGTTTTGCTTCAACGGCGGCCCCGGTTCTTCCTCGGTCTGGCTGCACCTCGGTGCGCTCGGTCCGCGCCGCGTGAAGATGAATGACGACGGCACCCTGCCCAAACCGCCGTTCGGCTTGATGGACAATCCCTATTCGATCTTGGACACCAGCGACCTCGTCTTTATCGATCCCATCGCCACCGGTTTCAGCCGCGCGGTGAAGGATGAAAAACCCGACGCCTTTTTCGGCCAGGCCGCCGACCTCGATTCCATCGGTGAATTCATCCGCCTCTGGACCACGCGCCACAGCCGCTGGCTCTCGGCGAAATATCTCTGTGGAGAAAGCTACGGCGTATTTCGCGCGGCGGGACTCGCGGAACACTTGCGCTCGCGCTACGGATTGTATCTCAACGGATTGATTCTCGTTTCCGGCGTCCTCGATTTCGCCACCATCGACGACGCGCCAGGAAATGATTTGCCCTATCTGCTCTCGTTGTCGGATTTCACCGCCGTCGCGCATTTTCACAAAAAATTACCCCCCGACCTGCAAGCCGATCTCTCCAAGGCGCTGGCCGAAACGCATCAATTTATCAGCGACGAATATCCCAGCGCCCTGCAACAAGGCAGCGCCCTGCCGGCCGATGAGCGGCAAAAAATCGTCGCCGAACTGGCGCGTCTCACCGGCCTCAAACCGCAGATCATCGAGGACAATCATTTGCGCGTCGATAGCAGCGTGTTCCGCAAACAATTGTTGCACGACGAAGGACTGATTCTCGGCGCTTACGACGGCCGCATCACCGGGCGCGATGACGAACCGGGCGACCCATATCCCGGATTCGACCCGTCGTATTCGGCGACTTACGGGCCGTTCTCGGCGGCTATGAACAATTACGCGCGCCAGGAATTAAAGTTCGAAGACGATTTGCCTTACGAAATCATCGCCGGAGTGCAGCCGTGGAATTACGCCGCCAAAAACGCTTACCCCCGCGTCGCCGATCAACTTGGTTCCGCGATGAGCCAGAATCCCTACCTGCGCGTGCTCGTGCTCGGTGGCCACTGCGACTTGGTTTGCCCGCCCGACACTATGCGTTATAGTTTGGAACACATGCGGCTGGATCCCGCCTACCGTACAAATATTTCCTACATGGAATTCGACGCCGGCCACATGATGTATGTCAACCTGCCCGACCTGAAAAAAATGCAACAAACCTTGGAACAATTCGTGAAGCCATGACAGAAGCGCGGAATGTTCGTGCCCATTATTTAGGCGTACTGTTCGATCTGGTGGGTGGAAGCGTGAGCATTTTGTGAGTACCCGAAGCAAACAGGGTCTTCCGTTCGTAGTTCCGCGGTTTACGCGGTTCGGCATAGGTTCCTGCATATCAAAGGCCCGCGAGGCTGCAATTTCCCTCTTCCAACCGATGGTATGCCCCAAATTCCTTGGCAGTTGCATGTCACAATCCCGTTCCAATGGGCAAAATGGCCCCGTTTGTGCTTAAATTTGCTGGATTTGGTGGTCACA
>DASXHY010000677.1:0-1936 GCA_036488095.1 Verrucomicrobiia bacterium
TGCGACCGTTGCGGTCAGCCGCGGAAAACTCTCCAGCCCGTTGATGATGACGCTGCACGCGGACCTCTCGAACGGCACCGATCGGGTGAGCGGTTCGTTGACGGATGGCGCCTGGGTTTCCGGCGTGAGCGGTGACCGGAATGTTTTTAGCCCGCGGCTCAATCCCGCCGCGCAAGCCGGCTTGCGCCATTTCATTTTGCAACGCGCGGACAATACCACCGTGGAAGCGGGCGTGGGAGCGGGGAAAATTTCGACCGGCGGCGCGGCCAACGTGAGCGGCAGCCTGGACGACGGAACAAAATTCCGGACCGCAAGCCTGTTGGCGAAAAATGGCGATTGCCCGTTCTATCTCTCGTTGAGCCACGGAAACGAAGTCGTTATCGGCTGGCTGAATTTTCCCAAGACGGCAGATCCGACGGCGTCCGGCACGGTGTTGTGGGTGCAGAGTGGAACGAATACGTTCAGCGCGCAATTGCAGGCGGCGTCGGCGCTGTGATTTACGATTGACGATTTACGATTGACGAGCGGGTGGGCTTGGATTGCGACTCGCGAATCTCGCGAGTTTCTCTGAAAAAATATGGGCCTGCCAAGAAGCTCGATTCTCCTCACGTCAACTGCGACAAAGGTCATGCAGATTTACTCACGCCCAATAGCGGTAGTTCACCCCTGAAAAAATATTATCGCGCGCTTCGATCTGCTTCAGCCATGTCTCGTCCACGCCCGGGCCGGTGAGTTGGTCGTGCAGCGCGATGAAGCGGAACAGATGGTCTTTGACGCGTTTGCGCGCGTAATCGGGGCTGGTGCCGGTGCGGAGGATGAACGGCCAGTCGCTCGATTGTGCCAGGAGCAGTTCGCGCGCGGCTTGTTTGAGTGCCCGCTCCTGCAACGGATTTGGTTTTGGGAAACTTCGCGCGAGTTTTGTCATGCGCTCCTGCGCGACCTGGAGGTGCGGATAAATCCATTCGTTCGTTTCGTTCAGCCACACGCGCCAATAGCCTTCCTCGCCCCAGCTCGAGGCGCCGGGTTTTGCGACCTGGTTCGACGGGAATTCCTTCAGGTAATCCTCCGGCGTCGTGAACGAAAAAACTTTCTGATCGTAATACGCTTTGCGAACGAAATAATCCAGGAACTCGGGCCCTTCATACCACCAATGCCCGAACAACTCGGCGTCGTAGGGCGAGAGGACCAGCGGCGGACGATCCATGATGCGGGCGAGGCGCTCGATTTGCGCCACGCGCGCTTCGAGAAAATGCTGTGCGTGACCGGCGGCCGTTTGCAGCGCGGCGACACGATTGTAAACCTGCTTTTCCGGTGAATCGCCGGTGATGCGAAAATATTTGATGCCGGTAAAACCGCGTTTGTCCGACGCGGGCATGTACGGCTGGACGTAATCCAAATCGAGATCGAACCCGATGTCGCGGTAGAAATCGCGATAGTTCGCGTCGCCGGGATAACCTTCGTGCTTGCTCCAAACCTGCTTGGCGGAATCGAGGTCGCGGCCAAAAGCGGCAATCCCGTTGGGCGTAAAAATCGGCGCGAACACGCCGTAACGCGGCTTTGGATTCGCGTGCAACAATCCGTGCGTGTCCGTGATAAACCAGCGAATGTTCGCCTCCTGCAACACGGTCTCCACGCCGTCCACATACGCGCATTCCGGCAGCCAGATGCCGCGCGGATCGCGGCCGAAACAACTGCGATAATGATCGCGTGCAACCAGAATTTGCGCGCGCAGGCTCGGCGGATGATTCGCCAGCAGCGGCAACAACGCATGCGTGGCGGCGCTGGTGATAATTTCCAAACGGCCCGCGTCCTGAAACGACGCGAACGCGGCGACGAGATTTTTTTTGCGCGCAAAGTAGGTGTTGCGGATTTCCGCGAATCGCCGGTGATACAATTGCGCGAGATGATTCAGCGACTTGTCCCAATGCGTGCGGTG
>DASXHY010000708.1:0-4071 GCA_036488095.1 Verrucomicrobiia bacterium
CGCTCGTGAAGCCGGTGACGACTGGATAGGGAATATATTTGATGAGCGTGCCCAGGCGCGCCGCCCCCAATGCGAAGAGGATTAAACCCGCCATCAGCGCGCAGGCAACCAATCCTTCCGGGCCGTGTTTCAGTGCGATGGGTGCGAGCAGTGGCACGAAGGCGCCGGCCGGTCCGCCAATCTGCACGCGTGATCCGCCAAAGACCGAAACCAAAATGCCGCCGATGATCGCGGTGAAAAGCCCGATTTCAGGTTTCACTCCGCTAGCGATGGCCAACGCCATGGCGAGCGGCAGCGCCACGATGCCGACAGTTACTCCGGCAGCGAAGTCGGCCCCGAAATCCTGCCGCCTGTAGCCCTTGAGCGTTTCTAATAATTTAGGACGAAACGAAATCGAAATATTCATAATTCAAAAACATCCGGGAAAATTTCCCTCAGTCTGGATACAGGTTGGAGAACCTGGCGCGAACCGCAATGCAGAAAACCAAGCAAAAAATGCCATTAATACTCCAATATTTGCGGTGAAATATTGCCGCCGCCGCGAGTTCACGGTTGCGGGCAAATTTTCCCAGCTTGAGGCGGATGGCTTTTCTGGTTAATTGCAGCCATGTCTTCGAGCGCGGAAAGACTTCTGGCAGCGGGCCGGCCACTGGTGATTGGCCATCGCGGCTATTCTGCCGTCGCGCCCGAAAACACCCTGCCCTCATTACAGTTCGCGCTGGGTGCCGGCGCGGATTTGGTGGAGTTGGATTATCAACACAGCAAAGACGGCGTGCCGATGGTGATCCACGACGCCATTCTGGATCGTACCACGAATGCGCGGAAAAAATGGAAGCGGCGGCGCGTCAAAGTTTCACAACGGACCGCGGCGGAAATGCAAACGCTCGATGCGGGAAGCTGGTTCGATGCGAAATTTGCGGGGGCAAAAGTTCCGACATTGGGCGAAGCGCTGGATTTTATTTGCGGCAACGGCGGCGTGGCGTTGATCGAGCGTAAATCCGGGGACGCGGAAACGTTGGCAAAATTGCTGCGCGAACGCGGCCTCATCAACAAAGTGATCGTGATCGCGTTTGATTGGAAATTCCTGCGCGAGTTTCATCGATTGGAGCCGGATCAAGTTCTGGGCGCGCTCGGTCCGCCCGCGCGCTTGAGCGACGGGCGAAGACCGATGCATCCGCGCCGCCGCCTTGAATCCCGGTTGAACGACCTGGCAAAAACCGGAGCGAGAATTGCGATCTGGAACCGAAGGGTTTCAAAGCGCTCCGTCGGGCGGGCGAATAAGCGACGATTAAAAGTGTGGGTCTATACGGTCGATGAAACCAGCATGGCTCGGCGACTTATAAAGAATGGTGTGACTGCGATCATCACGAATGATTTGAAACTGAAAAACGCACTTGAAAACACTTTGTAAGAGACGAGGTGACGAGTCTCTAATTTTTATGCCTTGAGGCACTCGATTAAGACTCGTCACCTCGTCTCCTACATTTGCCCGATCTAATCTTATTCCTTCTTCGGCACTTTTACTTCGATATACAAATCGCGGAGCTGCTTCGGCTCGACCGTGCCGGGTGAATCGGTCATCAGGTCGGTGCCTTTAGCGGTTTTTGGGAAGGCAATCACGTCGCGGATGCTCGGTGTGCCGCAAAGAATCGCGCACAACCGATCGAAGCCCAGCGCAATGCCTCCGTGCGGCGGCGCGCCATACTTGAACGCTTCCAGCATGTAACCGAAGCGGGCCTTGACCATCTCCGGCGAAATTTGAAGCACCTCTTCGAAAACGGTTTTCTGCACTTCCGGTTGGTGAATACGAATCGACCCGCCGCCGAGTTCTACGCCGTTCACGACCACGTCGTAATGCTGACCGCGGACTTTTTTCGGGTCGGTCTTGAGCATGGGAATATCTTCCGTGACTGGCGCGGTGAAGGGATGATGGCTCGAATACCAGCGATTCTGTTCGCGATCAAAACCGAGCAGCGGAAATTCAATCACCCACAGAAAATCAAAGCGGTCGGTCGGAATCGTCAGCTTCCCCTTTCCTTTCAAAACATCGGCGCAGTAAAGGCGGATTTTGCCGAGGATTTCGCACGCCGTCAGCCATTGGTCGGCGGCGAACAAAATCAAATCGCCTTCTTCGATTTTCAGTTTTGAAATCAACGCCTGTTTTTCTGCGTCGTTGAAAAATTTCACGATGGGCGATTTCCATTCGCCGCCTTCGACTTTGATGTACGCCAGGCCTTTCGCGCCAAAACTCTTGGCGTATTCGGTCATGGTTTCAATCTGGCCTTGCGTCGCGTCGGCCATGCCTTTCGCATTGAGCGCCTTGACCACGCCGCCGTTGGAAATAGCGCCGCTGAACACTTTGAAGGTGCTCGCGCGAAATTCCTCGGTGAAATCCACCAACTCCATGCCAAAGCGCGTGTCCGGCTTGTCGATGCCCCAACGATTCAGCGCTTCCTCAAACGTGATGCGCTTGAACGGCGTCGGGATGTCCATGCCGAGGGCGACTTTCCAAATCCGTTTCAGCACGCCTTCGATGAGATTGTAGATGTCCTCGCGCTCGATGAAACTCATCTCGATATCGAGCTGCGTAAATTCCAATTGCCGGTCCGCTCGCTGGTCTTCATCGCGGAAACACCGGGCGAGTTGATAATAGCGCTCTACGCCCGCGACCATGAGGATCTGCTTGAACTGCTGCGGCGATTGCGGCAGTGCGTAAAACAATCCGGGATTGGTGCGCGCCGGAACGAGAAATTCCCGCGCGCCCTCGGGGGTGGATTTAAACAGCGTCGGCGTTTCCACTTCCAGGAAGCCCTGTTCTTCCATGAAAACGCGCGTGGCCGTGGCGACCTTACTGCGGAGGCGGAGATTGCGAGCCATTTCCGGCCGGCGCAAGTCCAGGTAGCGATATTTGAGGCGCAATTCCTCATTCACCTTGCTGGCGACTTCCGGGTCGTCGACGGGAAACGGCAACACTTCGGCAAAATTCAAAACCTCAAGTTCTTTGGCCACGACCTCGATTTCGCCGGTAACTATTTTCGGATTATTAGTGCCAGCTGGACGTTGCCGGACGGTCCCGGTGATGCTGATGACGCATTCGCTGCGCAACGAGGCAGCTTTCTCGAAAAGCTCATTCGACATATTCGAAGGGTCGAATACCGATTGGGTACGGCCTTCACGATCGCGGATGTCGATGAAGATGAGGCCGCCCAGGTCGCGGCGCGAGTGGACCCAACCGGATAAAGTGACAGTCTGCCCGATATGGCTCGGGCGCAATTCGTTGCAATGATGCGTTCGTTTCATTTTTGTTCGCGTTGGAGTTCAAGCTTTAGCTTGGATTTCCATCGCTCGAGGTTGTTTTGAACCCCTCGCAAGCTAAAGCTTGAACTCCAACTTCAAAAGCGAACGCGCATAGTGACGATGATTGCTTCCGATTTCAAAGAAAAATTCAGGTCTTTTAATTGTTGGTGCCGAACTCGCTCCCCGGAACGTATGGGGTGAATGCCGCGTTGTCGAGGAGCGCCAATCAGGCGTATTCTCCTCGGAAAACCCAAACTTATGACCGCAAAAATAAATGTTCCCATCGACGATCGGACGCTGACTCGCAAAACAATCCTGCTGGTTGAAGACGACCGCGACGATGAGGAATTGACATTGCGCGCGCTGCGTAAAAGCAACATTCGGAATGAGGTGATTGTTGCGAGGGACGGACAGGCGGCGCTGGACTTGTTGTTTGGACAGGAAAGATTTATTGACGGTGAAATTGACCAGTTGCCGGCGGTTGTCTTGCTGGATTTAAAACTGCCGAAGGTGAACGGGATCGAGGTGCTGCGGAAAATCCGCGGAGACCAGCGCACGCGCCGGCTGCCCGTGGTGGTGCTGACCAGCTCCCGGCTGGAGCGCGATCGCGATGAAGTTTATGACCTGGGCGCGAACAGCTATATCACGAAGCCGGTGGATTTTGAGAAATTTTGCGAGGCAGTCGGGCACCTGGGAATGTATTGGGTGCTGCTGAATGAGCTGCCGCCGCTTCACGAAGCGCCGAGGGAAGTGGCGACTTAATTGTGGAACAGG
>DASXHY010000032.1:0-4915 GCA_036488095.1 Verrucomicrobiia bacterium
GCACATATATTCTGAACGGCGGTGCTCACACGGGAATGATGGTTGTGCCGGGCGGCGAATTGGAAACAGGATTCATTATTCAAACTGGAGGAACAAACACTGGTTCGATCAGCCTGGGCGCGCCGGGCGTCACCGCTGGGCTCATTGGTCCCGGAACTTATACTCTTTCGAACGGCGTGCTTGAGGCCGCGAGTATTTCTGAAATGGCTGGTTGTTCCACGAAAATCTATGGTGGCGAGGCGATCGTGAGTGATTTGGCTCTGAACGGCACGCAGGACCGTTACGGCGATTATGGGAATTCCGATTTCGAGTTGAACGGCGGCTTGTTGTCCGTCCAAACAATTTTCATGCCGGCCGCCGATTTTCATCAGTCCGGCGGCACGAACCAGGTTGGCAATGTTAGCATGGGACATCAGAACGCCATTTCCACTTACACGTTGAGCGGTGGCGCGTTGCTCGGGAGCAACTTCACTTGTAACGGCACGTTTCAGACCTTTCCATCGTTTTCGCAAAGCGGCGGTTTGCACACGGAAACCAATCTCAGCTTCGCCTATTCGGTTTACACTCTCAGTGGCGGACAGTTGTCCGTGTCCAATCTCCAACTGACCGCGAGCACCTTTCATCATACCGGCGGTGCTTTTACGCCGCCGAGCTTTGTCGAGTTCGTTGCGGCCACATGGGACGAACAGGCCAGCGGCGCGCAATTTGGGCCGCTCCAATTGAGGTACGAGGTCGGCGCCACAAACTCGAATCTCCTCCTGCCATCGACCGCTTGCACAGTGCGATTCGCCAATAGCAGCAGTGTGGCCTGGTCCGCCCCGGCCAAGCTGATCATTGAACATTGGAATGGCTCGCTGTCCGGCGGCGGAATGCACCAGATTTTCTTCGGAACAAGTGCCTCCGGCCTGACGGCTCAGCAACTCAGCCTGGTACAATTCAGCAACCCGGCAGGGTTGCCGAATGGAACGTATTCCGCGCGGATTCTCTCGGACGGTGAAGTGGTGCCGAATCAGGCAATCGGAACATCCGTCACTTATTCTACGCACGGAAACAATCTGGTGCTGACCTGGCCGACGGGCTGGACGCTACAATCCGCGACGAATGTGGCCGGTCCCTACTCCAACATTTCGGGCGCGACCTCGCCGTACACCAATGACATGACCCTCGATCCGCAGCGATTCTTCCGATTGGGCCAGTGACCGCAGGCCGTATTGCGTGTTGTGTGTTCCGTCTTCACGCAACACGCAACACGCAGAATTAGAATGAGCCTGCTTACGGGCGTGTTGCCCAAAGCTGCCTGGGAGCGAACGAGCGTTCGTCCCTCGTTCTCGTCATCGTCCTCGATTTGTTTGGAAATTCGATTACGAGGAGGAGAACGAGGACGAGGAGGATGCCACGTTTTTCGTTTTTTGAATTTGGGCAACATGCCCTTATGTCGGCTTCTACATTTCGCGGGTGCAACGCACCGTTGTGAGAAAACAATCTCACCCGCGACTGGTTGACAACCCCCCTACACTATGCCAAAAGCAGAATCGCACTACGATTTTGAGACGAACCGATTACTCACCCGCTCCAGCCGAGCCGAAACAAACGCGCCTTTGCGCGCTGGCCGTCCTCACATTTTGTTTCGTGTGCGTTTTGGTGTGTCGAACCGCGCGCAGCCAAACCAACGAACTCCGCACCGTGGCCGCCATTCGCGGGCTGACCGCCGAGCAAACCCAGCAGAAACTCCCAGTGCGCCTTCGCGGCGTGGTCACTTTTTTTGACGAGAGCCTTTTCTCGCGGTTTATCCAGGATGAAACCGCCGGCATTTATCTTCAATTCCCCGCGAACGTCGGCCCGCCCCAACTCGTTCCCGGCCAGGTCGTCGAAGTCACCGGCACCGGCAGCCCCGGCGAATACGCTCCCGTGGTGGTCGTCGACACCGTGAAGGTCGTCGGCGAAATGCCGTTGCCCAAGGCCAAACCCGTCACCTACCAGCAACTCGCCAGCGGCGTTGACGACAGCCAATTCGTGGAAATCTCCGGCATCGTGCGCTCCGTTCGTCCGCTGGAAAATTCACTCTATCACCAGATCGAAATCACTACCGGCGGCGGCCGGCTCCTGATTTTTGCGAAGGAACTTCCCGTGCAACGCGCCGAGGAATTGCTCGACAGCACCGTGCGCGTGCGCGGCGTCTGCTCGACTCAATTCAATCATCAACGCCAGCTCTTCGCCATCCGGCTCATGGTGCCCCGCCCCGACGATTTGCAGATTGAAATTCCCGCCACGCGCGACCCGTTTGCCATTGCCGCCCAGCCCATCGCCAGCCTCCTGCAATTCGCGCCGCAAGCCACTTACGGCCATCGCGTGAAAGTTATTGGCACCGTGATTTATTTCGAACCCGGCTCGGTGATGTTCCTCCAGGACGGCGAACATGGCGTGCAGGTCCAGACCAAGGAACGTGAGCCGCTGCAATTGGGCGACAAGATCGAAGTGCTGGGATTCATCAGCCAGGGTGACTACACACCTTTGCTGCAGGACGGTATCTATCGAAAAATCTCCAGCGACCCACCCCCGGTTCCGACGCCGGTGACTCCCGACGAAGCCTTGACCGGAAAGTACGATTGCCAGTTGATCCAGGTTCCCGCGCGATTGATCGATCGCAGCGTACACGGCTCGGAAAATTACCTGCTGCTTCAACAGAGCAATTTTATTTTCCAGGCCAGCATCAAACAACTGAACGGACTCGACATTCTTTCGGAGATCGAAAACGGCAGTTACGTCAAAGTGACCGGCGTTTGCCGCATCGAACCGGGCGAGTGGCAGGCGGGCGACAATTGGCGTGCCAAATCCTTCAGCATTCAATTGCGCTCGCCGAACGACGTCGCCGTGGTGCTCGCCCCGCCGTGGTGGACGTTGAAAAAACTGCTGTGGATCGTTGGCGCGCTGGTCTTCGTGGCCCTGGCGGCTTTCGTTTGGGTGGTCGTGCTGCGCCGCCGCGTGGTGGAACGCACCCGCGAGCTGGAAGTTCAAATCCAAAAACGCCAGCTCGCCGAGCGCACCCGCGAGATTGAGCAGGAACGCGCCCGCGTCGCGCACGATCTCCACGACGATCTCGGCTCCGGCCTGACGGAAGTCAACATGCTCACCACGCTCGTGCGCAGCCCGGCCACCTCGACCGATGAAAAACAGCGTTACCTCGGCGAATTGACGGAAACCGCCCGGCGCATGGTGACTTCGCTCGACGAAATCGTCTGGGCCGTGAATCCGCGCAACGACACCATCGCCTCGCTTGCGAGTTATTTTGGTTCCTACGCGCAACGCCTGCTCGACCTCGCATCCATCTCCTGCGGATTGGATATCGCCAACGATCTCCCGGAATACCCGCTCGACCCGAAATATCGCCAGGAACTTTTCTTTGCGTTCAAGGAAGCGCTCACCAATGTCGTTCGCCACTCCGGCGCCACGCAGGTCTGGCTGCGCATCTCCGTCCACGACGATTGCCTAATCGTGGAAGTTGCCGACGACGGCCACGGCTTTGACCCGAAAAACCGGCGCGCCGGCGAGGACGGCATTGCCAACATGAAAGAGCGCTTGCAAGCCCTCGATGGGAGCTGCGAAATCACCAGCAGCCCGAAAGAAGGAACCACCGTCAGCCTGCGGGCATCTCTGCCTAGAAGACTCCTATGATCAAGGTCGGCATCGTTGAGGACAACAAAACCCTGCGAGAAGGATTCGAGACCCTGCTCAATCGCACGCCCGGGTTCCAATGCGTTTGCACCAGCGACACCGTCGCGGACGCGTTGAAAAAAATTCCCAAAGCCCAGCCGGACGTCGTCCTCATGGACATTCAATTGCCCGATTCGACCGGCGTTGAGTGCACCGCCAGGATCAAGGAAATGATGCCCGCGGTGCATATCGTCATCGTCACGGTCTATGAAGATTCGGAGCGCATCTTCCAGGCATTGCGCGCTGGCGCCTGCGGCTATTTGCTGAAGCGCGCGCAGCCGGAAAGAATCATCGATGCCATCCGGGAAGCGCACGAGGGCGGCGTGCCCATGACACCGGAAATCGCGCGCAAAGTGATCGGCCAATTTCGCGGCCAGGCCACGGCCAGGGAGGAAGTCGAGAGCCTTTCCGAGCGCGAACGCGAGGTGCTCGAGCACGTCATGCACGGGCTGGGCAACAAAGCCATCGCTGAGCGCATGGGCGTGACCGTGGCCGCCGTCAAATGGCACCTCCAGCACATCTACGAAAAACTGCACGTCCATTCCCGGACCGAAGCCGCGCTGAAATTCCAGCAAAGACAGTCTTCCGAAAACTAGCCGGTCGGCTAGCTTGGCACTACAGACGAATCCACTGTAGGCTTTTAGCGCAATTGCGAATACAATTCAGTTTCCAGAAACATAACGCGTATGAACGTACATGCCCCCCGTCAGGAGAATCCGCTCGCGACACCCGGTTTCACCGTCCCAAAACTCAAGCTTGCCGCGCTTTTAGCCGCCGGCCTGCTCTTTGGGCTTAACCACGCTTCGGCCCAGACCACGAACGTCTATGTCGATCCATCCAGCCCCTGGGTTGGTTTCATGAATGTCTTCACGCTGCCACAGCCTGATTTGATTTATGAATTTGGCTCGTCCTGGGCCACGGCGGACCTCGACGCCGCTTTCACCGGCAGTGTTCTCTCATTTGCTCCCAACACCAGTGAGGACCGGGATAATCCAAACAACGCCCAATTTTGGAACTCCGACGGCAGTCCGAACGCCTACATGGACGCGAATTTCTACGTTCAAAGCGACGCGATGGCCGGCCAAACCGTCACCTTCTCGGGCTACTGCTGGACGAATACGCTGGTCGCTCCCTACAGCAATAGTGTTACTGGATTCATCAAGGACTTCGTGCCTGATTTCTCTTCATCCACTTCCATTACAAC
>DASXHY010000041.1:0-3100 GCA_036488095.1 Verrucomicrobiia bacterium
GTGTTGGCCGAAATCGCCGACGAAGTCCTGCGTCTGTTCGTGGAAGCGCGCAAGGCCCATTTGCCCCTGACCGAATTCCGGATTCACTTTGCCAGCCTGCAAATCACCGCTCGCGAAGCCCGCGGCGGCGCCCTTATATTCCTTACACCGTCAGGACCGTTATGACTTTACCTCAACCTCATCGCGAACTATGAGCACAGCCAAAAAATTCGACCAACTCACCGCCCAGATGGAAAACTATCTGGAATGCTGGAAGCAATTCAACCGCTACATCAACCTGGCGCGCGCCAAGAAATTCGGCCCGGAGGATGAGATTCAATTCCTCGAAATCAAAAGCGTACTCGTCCAGGAGCTTGAACTCATCCTGTCATCCATTGAGGTCAACTCGCCCACCAAGGACGAAATCCACGCCCTCATCGGCAACGCCCCTTCAATGCGTTACCTCAGCGAAATGAACGAAGGCGCCTTGCGCAACGTGGAAAACCAGTGGCACAAGATTTACATTGGCTGGCATTCCATCCTCGGCCAATTGAAAGTGCGCCAGCGCGCCGAAGTCGCCAAAAGCGGTTTCGGATCGATGTTCGTCAAGAAAGCGAAGTGAGAGCGTGTTACGTATTGCGTGTTGCGTGACCTGAAACCCGCGCCGCCGTCACGTAACACGCGCCACGCACCACGTTTTCTTCCTTGTCTTCTCCCTTAATTTCCCGTTTATCCCACGGATGCCTGATTGGATAATTGCCGTCATACTCGGGATCATCGAAGGAATCACCGAGTTCATCCCCGTTTCTTCGACCGGACATTTGCTCATCGCCGAGCATTGGCTGGGGCGCCAAACGGATTTATTTAACATCGTGATTCAATGCGGCGCGGTCGTCGCCGTCATCCCCCTCTTCCATAAACGCTTTCACCAATTCATTTTTCAATGGCGGGAAAAAGCGACTCAGGATTACCTGCTGAAAATTTGCGTGGCCTTTTGCATCACTGGCGCGATTGGCTTCGTTCTCGACAAAAAAGGTTTAAAACTTCCGGAGACCCTGCTCCCCATCGCCATCGCCGTGCTCGTCGGCGGCGTCGCCTTCGTGGTGGTCGAGGCCTGGCTGCGCGGCAAGACGCTCCGCGATGAAATCACTTGGACGGTGGCAATTGCGGTCGGCATCGGGCAGCTTTTGGCCGCGGTCTTCCCCGGCACCTCCCGTTCCGGTGCCACCATTGTGCTCGCCCTGTTACTCGGTTTAAACCGTCCCATCGCCACTGAATTTTCCTTCCTCGTCGGCATCCCCACGATGCTCGCCGCCGGCGGCCTCAAAATTTTCAAGGCCCTGCACCATCCCCCGCCGGGCGCGCCTCACGAAAACTGGAACATGATCATACTATGCACAGTTGTGTCGGCGATTGTCTCCTTCATCGCCGTGAAATGGCTCCTCCGCTACGTGCAAACGCACACATTCAATCTATTCGGCTGGTACCGCATCGCCCTCGGCATCGGAATTTTCATTCTGTTGCTGGCAACGCGGCATTCAAACCAACCGACGCAGCAGGAAATTCAACGGGCTCACCCTCCCGCCGTTATTGCGGCGCGCGCATCTCAATTTTAGAGTTGCAGACCGTCTGGTGCTTGGTTCCGAAGGAACCTCTGAGAATAGCCCGGCAGTTCACTGCCGGGTGAAGGACGGAAGTAGTCAAGTCCCGAAGGGACGGCTGACAAATCGCGTCCCAGTTTCAACCGTCCCTTCGGGACTCGTGTAACGACGGAACCGTTCCCGGCGTTAAAACGCCGGGCTATTATCAAAAGTCCCTTCGGGACTGGAACATTTTGAAGATCGCATCCCGCTAAAAAATGAGAGCCCCCTACTGCGCCGGCGCCGGAATCACAATCTTCTGCCCAACCTTCATATTCTCCGGCTTCAATCCCGGATTCGCCGCCAGGATCTGCGACGATGTAATCTTTATATTTTTGTCGCGATACGCTTTCACAATCGCGCTCAACGTGTCTCCCGCCTGAACCGTATATTCAAAGTGCGCCGCATTGGGATTCACATCCACCGGCGGCCGACTCTCCACCGTCGAGTTCCGGCGAACACTCGTGCTGCCCAGTGTTTTGCCGAGCTTCTCCAATTCGTTGAGGACCTTCTCGTTGTCCTCCTGTCGTTTCTTGTCGACCTCTTTCACCGCGTCCGCCAATTGTTTGACGTCATCCGCCGAAGCGTAATTTCCGGACGGCTTACTGACCTGGCTTTGCAGATCCCGAATCTGGCTTTGCAGGTCATCGATTTTTTTATTTTGCGCGTCCTTGGCTTCGATCAATACGTCAATTTGCGCGCTGAGTTTGTTCAACCGCTCTTCAGTGGCGGCATCTTGAGCCGGCGCAACCGCCGGCGCCGCGAGCAACGCGGTCATCAGGAGAAAAGAAATCCGTTTCATAAGCCGACAATAGAAACGCCCGCCAGCCATTTCAAGAAGCAAAATGATGCAAAAATTCCATCTGGGGCGCTCGCGTCCTCGCCCGCAATTCCGGGCGATCGTAGCGGACCTCAAAGCGATTGCAGAGCGCATCGCCATCATGGCCGTGAATTCTATTCCAGGCAAAGCATTTGACGGCCCGTGAGCGTTCAGGTAGGGAGTGTCGATGCAAGCCAGCGGAATTTACGCCTTGCTCGTGGCGGTCAGCCTCGGTTGCGCGGGGTGCCTTTCTCCTGCGTCAGTACATCCGCTACAATATCCGCTGTTGCCTGACAAGTATGCCGACCCGAAAGCTTTCGCGAAACCCGATCCGCTGGAGGGCGTCTGGCACAGTCTGAGGGTCGCTCCGTCCACCCAAATTACCGTGACGGCATGCGAGCGGCTGAATCCCCTGTGGTGGTTCGGGAACGCCGATGAGCCGGTCGCGCCGCCCTGGTACCGGCCCAATGGGAAAATGCGCACATTTCTTTGGCATTTGCGAAACCCGATCCATAATTTCAGCCATTATGTCGTCGGTATAAACGACAAGGAGTCCGTGAGAAGCGGGCACTATCCCCGAAGCCTTTCCAATCCGAACGGGGGATGGGCTTTCGCGGTTTCGAAATACAAGCATATCCGTCTGCCCTGCGTTGATTACAAG
>DASXHY010000054.1:0-7741 GCA_036488095.1 Verrucomicrobiia bacterium
TCGGAGTGTTCTCGTTTGCTAAAGGCGTGGGTGCATTGGTTTCGCCCAGATCGGAAACGGCGTTGGTCGTCGAGGCAGCTGGAGGTGCACCGGGCTTTGCGCCGGGTGTGATGAGTTTAAACCAATCGGGCGGATTGTTGAGCCAGGTTTCGACACGCTGCTGAACATTGGTCTGAATATTCGGAATGCGTGCGGCAAACTCGCGGGTCTGGCTGACAATGGGCGGAACGATATTCGCAAACACTGCCGCGACAATCACGAGGGCAAGCGCAAAAACGCTGACGATGGCGCGCGGGCGGGAAAGGCCTTTGCGGTGGAAATAATCCACCACCGGATCGAGCAGGTAGGCAACGACACCCGCCACGGCCAGCGGCCAAAGCACCGGCGACAACACGGTCAGCACGCGGCTCAATCCCCAAACCAGCAAAAACAGGAGTCCGCAGATGACGCCAATCGCCAACGCGCTCGTTGCAGTCCAAAAAAGACGTGCTTGTCGCGCGGTGGGTGGAGGGACGTTCATGAGAGGATGGTGGTGGGTTGGGGATGGAGGATCGAAGATTGAGGATGGAAGATGGCGGGAGCCGGAGTTTGTCGGCCATCCTCTACCTTCCACCTTCTATCCTCTGTCTTTGTCATATCAACCTTGCCCCAGTTTCTTCGATTTCTCGGTTGCGGACCGAACGGCGCTCATGACTGTCCCGCGCAATTTGCCTTTTTCCAATTCGTGCAGGCCTTCGATCGTGGTCCCGCCGGGGCTGGTAACCATGTCTTTCAGCGCGCCGGGATGCTGGCCGGTTTCCAAAACCATTTTCGCGGCGCCCAACACCGTCTGTGCGGCAAGCTTCGTTGCCACGTCGCGGGGCAAACCGGCGGCCACACCGCCATCGCTCAAGGCTTCGATGAACAAATAAACGTAGGCGGGCCCGCTGCCGCTCAGGCCAGTCACGGCGTCGAGCAGCGACTCCTTGACCTGGAACGCCACGCCGACCGATGAGAAAAGTTTGGTGGCAATTTCCGCGTCCGGGCCGGCGGCGGATTTGCCGAGCGCGAATCCCGTCGCGGATGAGCCGACCAGCGCTGGAGTGTTGGGCATCACGCGGATGATGCGCGCGTCCGCGCCGAGGCTCGCTTCCAATTTTGCCAGCGTGACGCCGGCGGCAATCGAGATCAGCAAATGTTTTTCCGAAAAATCATCGCGGATTTCTCCCAGCGCGCCGCCTACCTGGTCGGGTTTCACGGCGAGGATCAACACTTGCGCAAATTTTGCGACTTCCGGGTTGGACGCCGTCGTTTTTGCGGCGGTTTCTTTGGCGAATGCCGCGCGCGCTGCTTCGCTCACATCGCTGGCGATGACTTGATTGGGTGTGACCAGTCCGGTGCGAATGAAGCCTTTGGCGAGCGCCGTGGCCATTTTGCCCGCGCCGAGAAAACCGATGGTCAATTTGGAAGCCATGCGTGGGGTTCTATCAAGAGCCTGCCGCGGTGTCACTGCCCAAATTGCCTGTGGTCGCGAATCCGGCGCGTTGAATCGTTCTCGTCCTCGTCCTCGAAACACAAATCGATAACGAGGACGAGAAGGAGGACGAGGACGACAAATGCAGATCTGCGAGCGCCGTAATTTCAAGACTCACACGCGCGTCCGCGCCAGCGGACTCTTGAATACCTCCGGGTTTAAAATATTTTGCGGTTTCTTGCCGTTCATTAAATCCACAATGGTCTGCGCGGCGGCCAGGCTCACGCGCTCGCCGGTGCCGCGCGCGTAGGAGGATTGGTGCGGGCTTAACAGAAGGTTCGGCGCGGTTCGAAGCGCACTCTCGGCGGGCAAGGGCTCGGTCGCGAACACGTCCAGCGCCGCGCCGGCGATTCGGTTTTCCTGCAACGCCTGCACGAGCGCGGCTTCATCCACCAATGCACCTCGCGCGGTATTGATGAGATAGGCGCTGCGTTTCATTTGTCGCAATTGCGCTTCGCCAATCATACCGCGAGTGGAGGGCGTGAGCGCGGCGTGCAGGGAGACGAAATCACTTTCGGCCAGCAGTTTTTCGAGCGAGACAAATTCGATTCCGTCATTTTCCGGCGAAGGATGGGCTGTGTGCGCCAGCACGCGCATGTTAAATCCAATTGCCCGCCGCGCGACGGCTTTGCCGATGCGTCCGAGGCCAACAATTCCCAGTGTTTTCCCGGCCACGTCGTCGCCCCAATAATTTTTCCACTCGCCGCGTTGCATGGCCGCCTGCGCCTCGTGTGTGCGCCGCGCGAGGGAGAGCATCAATGCGAACGTGTAATCCGCCACGGAGTCATCAAGCAGCCCCGGCGTGTAGGTGACCACGATTCCGTTTTGCGTGGCCGCCGCGACATCCACGGAATCATAACCAACGCCCCAGCGGGCGATGATTTTCAGTTTCCCGGCGGCGCCCGAAGATAGCACCGGCGCGGAATATTCATCCAAGCTGGCGAGCACGGCATCCATGCCGGGCAGCGCATGAATGAGGGCGTCGGCCTTGAGCGGACCGAATTTGGGAGGGAAAATGATTTCGCAACCGGACTTTTGCAAAAGCGCCAGCGCCTGTTCGCCCGCGGATTGGACGCCGCGCGCGGTTATGAGGACTTTCCAGGACATGCAGGAGTGTAATCCGGCGCGGCGTTATTTCAAAAATGGCAATTCGACGATTACAGCGTTTGCCTCAGTAGCGGTTGAGCGCAAGACGAGTTTTGTTCCTGGGGCGTTTGATTCACGCCGCACGTAACCGAGCGCGATGTTTGCATTGAGCGCGGTCGATTTCACTACGCTGGTGACGTAACCAACTTCCTTGCCGTCGTGAAATAGTTTGTCGCCTTTGGCTGGCAAGGTTTGCAGGTCATCCGCCAGGCGCAAGCCGCGCAATTCCTTGTTCACATGCCCGATGCTGTGGATGCGATTGATGACTTCCTGGCCGATGTAACAGCCTTTGTTGTAACTCACCGCACGCGCCTCGATGCCGCACTCGAGAGGGAGATTGCTTTCATCCATGTCCGCGCCAAAGCGCGGAACGCCCGCTTCGATGCGCGTTGTTTCGAAGGCGTTCCATCCGCAGGCGCGGCCACCAACGGATTTTGCCGCGGCGATCAATTTGTCCGCGACTGCGCCGAGGGAATTTGTCGGCACGAACAAATCAACGCCGTGTTCACCCAATCGCGGCTGGTTCATCAAATAAATTTCGCCGAGTATCGCATCGGAAATTTTTACGGATTGAAAAGGTTGCGCCGGCAATTCTTTGAAAATTTGCAACGCATCCACGACGGTGCCGGCCTTAGGTCCTTGCACGGTCAGGAGGCCGTAATGCGGTGTTACATCTACGATCTGCACGTCGTCGGCAACGATGTATTTTTCCAATCGCTGGGAAATTTTTTCAGTCAAGCCGGGTTCGAAATCCAGCAATAATTCGTCGGCCAGCGCGTAAATGTTCAGGTCGCTTTCCATTTTGCCTTTGGCGGTCGTGATGGCGGCGTAGCAACCTTCGCCGGTGCGCAGGCGTTTGATGTCGTTTGTCACCTGGCCGTGAAGAAAACGCGCGCGGTCGGCGCCGGTGAGGCAAATCCGGCTGCGAAAACTCAAATCGAGCACTCCGGCGGTCGCGCGCAACGCGGTGTGTTCGGCGGCCGCGTCTCCGTAGTCGGAAACGATTTCGACACCGTTCAATTCGCCAAAAGATGCATTCAAGCTGCGATGGAATTCGTGCAAGGAAAGTGGGCTCATCAAAAATTAAACCGGCTCATGTTTCTGGATTCGGTGAATTGGCCCGCGCGACATCTGCCTTGAACTTGCTGGCGCAGGCGGGGCAGATGCCGTGCGTGAAGGTGGCATCAGTCTGCGAACGTATGTATTGTTCCACATTCTGCCAATAACCGGTATCGGAGCGGACCTTTTTGCACCAGCCGCAAATAGGAATCAGGCCGGACAACGTTTTGACCTCGGTCAGGGCCTTTTGCAGGTCGGCGATAAGTTTTTCCCGTTCGGATTCGTGACGCCTGCGTTCGCTGATGTCCGCGAAGGTGACCACCGCTCCTTTGATGGCGCTTTCTTCGACAATGGGAAAGGAGGTGTATTCGACGATGAAACACGAGCCGTCTTTTCGCCAGAAAACTTCCGAGTCGACACGACAACTCAAGTCCGACTTGAACGAGAGAAAAATGGGACATTCCTCGACCGGATAACGCGAACCGTCGGCGCGGGAATGATGAATCAGTTCGTGCATGTCTTTGCCGAGAACTTCAGTAGGATCGAACCCGATTGCGCGGGTGCCGGCGGCATTGATGAAGGTGCAACGACCATGGACATCGATGCCGTAAATGCCTTCGCCGGAGGACTCGATCAAGCCTTTGAGTTCCATCGCGAGGCGCGCCTGCTTTTGTTCGGCGCGGCGGCGGCGGGTCATTTCGCGAGAGATCATCCAGTTCGCGAATAACAGCAATCCCGCCGCCAGCACGCTGCCGAATACCAGCAAGCGTGCGGTGCCTTGAAAATCCGCCTCGGCGATGGTCGTCCGTTCTTCGAGCAATTGTTTTTCTTGATTGGTGAATTCATGCAAATCGTGAAGCGTTTGGTTGATGACGTCGAAGCCGCGACCGCTGGCCTCCATCTGAATCGATGGTTGGATTCCGGCTGTCTTTCGGGTGTTAATCAAGTCCTCCGAATACTTCAGCAATTCGGCGAAGTCCGCTCTGAGGGTTTTGAGGCGGGATTGCTGCGCGGCGTTATCGCGGGTCAGGGCCGTGAGTTCGGCAAGGCGCAGCGGGGCGTTGGACACGCCGGTTTCATAGAGACCGAGCGCGGCCGGCTGGCTGGTCAGCACGAAATTGCGCATCCCGCGTTGAGCGGAAAAGAGGTCGTCTAAAAAAGTTTGGGCGGTGATTAATACATCATAAGAGTGCTTTCGCCAGCCGAGAGAAGATTTCAATTGCGCAAAACTGACAACCGAAACAAAGGCGATCATCGCCATGAGAGTGAGGGAAGCGACGACGGGCAGCCAGCGGAGAAAATTAAAACCGAGCTTCCGCGCGGCTTGGTATGTCCACGCAAGCAGCCCTGCGCTTATCGCCAGAAAACCGACCGTCGTGTGCACGGCCATTCGGGTGTAGGCGCCCCAGCCGTAGGCCGCTTCAATGCCGATGACATAGCCAAACAAACCGACGATGGCGATGACGCCGACGATGCAGGACAGCAGGCCCGCGGCGGTCAGCGTCTGATTTTTTCGCCGTGCCATCGCGGCCAGCATCAGGCTAATGCCGAGCAGGAGAAAACAAGATCCCGCCAGCGGAGACATGCGCCCTGGAAAAGTTGTGGCGGTGTGGATGTAATCCTTGATGAACAATTGGTCGATCCCGAACCTCGTGCCGGTCAGATATTCCAACAGCGTCAATAAACCGATTGTCCCCGGAACGAGCGCCGTCCACGGCACAATTCGCGTCCGTTGCGTGGATAGACACATGAGTCCCGCGCCGCAGGAAATAAAACACAACGCCGTGTTAAATTTCATCGGGGCGAGGGTTGGCAGCACCTGGATCAGCAGTCTCCAATGCGCGAACCAGCCGATGATGACGATTATGCCCAGCGCCATAACGGCGGCACCCAGGCAAAGCGGCAAGCGGCGGAAGTTCAGCCCCTCAGAAATCCCTTTGCCAGATGATTGTGATGCTCCCATCTGTGACTAAAAACTAGCAGCTTCCATGCGCGTGGTAAATTAGAACTTCTGCACTCCCAAAGAGCGGATGCTTCGCATTCCGTCCATCTTACTTGCTTTGAATCGTACCCGGGCGCATATCAAAAATTGAGCAGTATTGCAGCCGCGGAGCGGCGATAGACGGTAGCCCATGGCGTGAGCCGTGGGAATAATTGGATAAATAATGCAAAAGAGCCGCGGAGCGGCGAAAGAATACGTGAAAAATGTCTTTCTTTCGCCTCTCCGAGGCTTGCGAATTCTTGCATACGGTTCCCACGGCTGACGCCGTGGGCTATCATCTGACGCTGCTCCGCAGCTATGACCCAGCCTTTTCGCAATGTTCAAAAACTGATATGCGCCGAATCGCGCCTGCTGGTTTGGGATTCGCATTGCGCGACTGCTCGCTTCTTCGCAAACTTGAGAGAACGTGTGGCGGCGTTGCGCCGCCATGCGGGCTTGAACCTAAGATTGGAAATTGAAAATGAACCTGGATGCTCTTTATTCTGAATTGACGCTGAAAATGAACGCGAAAGTCGTGCTCGTCGTCCTCGACGGCCTGGGCGACATCGCCACTCGCGAACAAAATTATCTCACGCCGCTCGAAGCGGCTGCCACGCCGAACCTTGATAAGCTTGCGAAGGAATCCGCGCAAGGGCGCATGATTCCCGTGGCGCCGGGCATCACGCCGGGCAGCGGTCCGGGGCATCTCGGATTGTTCGGCTACGATCCGCTCGAATTTCAAGTGGGTCGCGGGGTCATCGAAGCGCTCGGCCTCGGTGTCGAGTTGAAACCCGGCGATGTCTGCGCGCGGGCGAATTTTGCCACGCTCGACGCGAAAGGAATTGTCACCGATCGCCGCGCCGGGCGCATCCCGACAGAGACGTGCGAGAAACTTTGCGCGATGCTTTCCGCGAAGGTCAAAAAAATCGGCGACACGGAGGTAATCATTAAGGCGGGCAAGGAACATCGATTTGTGGTGGTGTTCCGCGGCAAGGGCCTGGAAGGGCCGTTGACCGATGCCGATCCGAACCGCGAAGGCTTCGCCATTCCCACCGTCAAGCCGCGCGACGCGAAAAATCTCAAGCAAAAGAAGATGGCGAAACTCATCGCCGATTTTTACAAGCTGGCGCTGCCGATTATTGCGAAGGAAAAGCCGGCCAACGGTTTTCTCATGCGCGGCATTGCGCATCAGCCGGACATCCCGTTGTTCGAAGACCGCTATAAACTCAAGCCCGCCGCGATTGCCGTTTACCCGATGTATAAAGGTCTCTCGCAGCTCGTGGGGATGAAAAAGATCGAAGGGCCGCAAACCATCGCGGAGCAGTTCGAGCGTTATGTCGCCGAGTACGACAATTTCGATTTCTTTTTCATCCACTACAAATACACGGACAAAGCGGGCGAGGACGGCAACTGCGCCGCGAAGAAAAAGGCGATCGAAGATTTCGACGCCGCGCTGCCGATTTTGCTGCGCAAAAAACCGGATGTGCTGGCGATTACGGGCGATCACTCGACGCCTTGCGCCATGCACGGCCATTCGTGGCATCCACAGCCGGTGTTGTTGAATTCCGCGTTGAGCGGGTCGGACAAGCTGGAGCGCTTCACGGAAACCGGTGCGAACAGCGGCTCGCTGGGCGTGTTCGAGGCGAAATATCTGATTCGCCTCATGCAGGCGAACGCGAAGATGTTTGATAAGTTCGGGGCGTGAGCGCTGATCGCTCCGCGTACCGGAATGATTCAATTGAATTTTTGGGGAGCGCGCCCGCCTCGGGCGCCGTTCGGCGCGCCTCGCGCCGAACACGTGCGGCGTGAGAAGGCACTGAGCGGTGGGATAATTTCACGCCTCAAAGTGAGCCGCGAGGCGCGACTCACAGCGCCCCGAGGCGGGCGCGCTCCCCATTTCCAACTGCGTCATCCGGGCCGTAGGAGACGAGGTGACGAGTCTCACTTCGTATTTTCGGAGGAAGTTAGAGACTCCTCACGTCGTCTCCTACAAATAAAGGGGAATGCGCGAATATCTGGTCAACGAGTCCGGATGTTTGTAA
>DASXHY010000159.1:0-7935 GCA_036488095.1 Verrucomicrobiia bacterium
CCGCGTGAAGTCGGCGCATTGTTCGCGCCGCCGCCAAGTTGCGCGCCTAACCTATCTTAGGTCTATTTCATGCGCATTTATCAAGGTTTGAAGTGGTGGGTTGGCAGGGACTCGAACCCTGGACCAATGCCTTAAAAGGGCACTGCTCTACCAACTGAGCTACCAACCCACTGTGGGAGTTGAACCGCGTCGGGAAGGCACGGTTAATTCAGAGCGTTGAAAAGTAATCAACAGCGCGTTCCCGCGCAACATCAATTGTCTGACACATCAATTGTTTGCATTGTCGCGGGAGTTCAAAAGAAGACAGTTTTAGAGTGAATATTTTCCGAGGATTTCTGGCCAGTTGTTGAGGGTCGGGCTTGGTGGTTGGGTGACCGCCCAGAACTGTCTGAGCGGGTGGTGGATCAGGGTGATTGAGGATTGTTTTGTGGGAGCGATGTGCCTTCTCTGGCTTTTCATCTGGTGGTTTTAGTATTTTTCACCTACGGGGAAAAACTTATGGTAATGTTTTCCAGAGCAAGCGATTGTGGGCCAGCGGTTTATTGATGACGAAAATGCGAATTGCTTCGGCGGCATTGACACTGTGTCGATTGCAGGGTTGGGTTGGGGTTATTTCAACACAGTACGCAAGAATTGGAGTTGGCCTGTGGTAGTCTTGTTTGCGGGCATTTGAGTTTGGGTTATTCGACGTTTGGCCCGGAATGCCGACGAGACGCCAAACCGCAAAGAGAGTGATGGGCGAGGAGGGCGTCCATCCTAAAGAATCGCAGCCGCCAAAAGAGGTGCGAAATCGTGATCGCGCAGCAGAGATTGTCAGGGGAATAATTGTCAGAGGAACGTAACGCACGGGTTTTAATCCTCTGACAATTATTCCCCTGACGAAGAGTCTTCAGTTTCAAGTTTTCAATACTGAACTCTGAAAACTTCGAGGAAATCGTCGGGAGGCAAGGCCGCCAAAGCTTTGAAAGAGCGATTGGCCCGGGCAGCCTTGCCGTCCCATAATTGTCTGGCTCGTCAATTCGTCCGGCGCTATTGCGCTGGTTCGTGCGGCGCTCGCAGAGCGCCGCTACAAAAATGAACGAGGAGCCGCTGGGATTTACGACCCGTGAATGGCGATGGACGCGAGTTGAGAACAACTCTCGCGGCAATCGCGTTTCATCAAGTCGCAAATCCAAACGGCCCCCCGTTGCATCCCCACTAATTGAAGCGGTTGTTTCATACGACGAGCGTGAGTTCGGCGCTGCGCTCGCGGACGGCGGTTTGCCGGTCGGCGTAGTGCAGGGCGGTTTCAACTTTTTCCTCGAACAACGCGGGGAACGTGAGCAGCGGGTAGGGCGTGACCCACGCCAGGGCGGCTGCTTCGTTCGCGGCGCGTCGCACGCCGGCGACGTATTCCGGTTCGGCGAGCTCATTGATGCTCCGCAAGAGCAATCGGTTTTTGAGCCGTTCGAGTTCGGTTTCTTGTGTTGCCCGGAAGGGCGCCGGAGGGACCGGCTTCACTTCGAAGCGTGTTTCAGGCCCGAACCGTGTCAGGACCCGTTTATAGTTTGTATTCATGTTTTCTTTCGTTTTGTCCGAGTTGTTATTTCCAAACAAAAAACCCGCGATTGACTGGCAATCGCGGGTTTTTGGAAATTTAAGTTATCGTTTAGAAAATTCCACCCACGATGCCAAGCGGCGAGGCGCAGCCGTGCCAAATGGACATGCGTCCCTTGACCTGCTGCGTGCATTGCTGCGTTGTAAACGTGTTTGTCATTTTCGTACACCCACAGAAGACACTATTTCCCGGGAATTGTCAAAAAGATTTCAATTCACATTTTGTAACCGGCTGTGTATCTATGGCCTCTGAAAACGGGCCAGCAGAGCCTGAATCACACGAAGGGTTTACCCGACAAAAACATGGAATCCACTGCACCGACTCCAGCGCCGGCCGCCTCGGCAACAGACTTGTCGTCGAGGACGGAATTATGCTACACTGGGACAGAGATGAGCGATAAAGCTTCATTGAAGATGGTCACCTGCGGTAATTGTGATACAAAGGTGTTCATCCCCGGAGATCTCCCCCCTCTCGCCACCGTCCCGTGCAGCAAATGCGGCAGTCCCATCATGATGCCGCTGATGCTGCGGCAATTTGAGTTGCGCAGTGTGATTGCGTCCGGCGGCATGGGCACGGTGTATCGCGCGTACGACACGGTGCTGGATCGGTTGGTGGCGGTGAAATTGATGAAGAAGGAATTGCTCAACGACGCCGCGGCGCTGGAGAATTTTTATCGTGAAGCGCGCGCGTGCGCCTCGCTCAACCACACGAACATCATCCACATTTACACGTTCGACGAAGGGGAGGGTCAGCGTTACCTGGTGATGGAATTGGCGGACCGCGGCAGCCTGGATACGCGCATTGAAAAGCAGGGGCGCGTGGCCGAACTCGATGTGCTGGATATCGGCTATAAAATGTGTTCGGCGCTCGACGTGGCGTTGAAGCACAATTTTCTGCATCGCGACATCAAGCCGGGGAATATTCTTTTCGACAAGGACCACGAGCCGAAGCTGATTGATTTCGGGCTGGCGCGGGGCGTGGATTTCGAGCCGGAATCGTTGACCGAGACGCACGGCACGCCGTATTACGTGGCGCCGGAAAAAATCCAGCGTGAGAAGGAGACGTTCCTTTCCGATATGTACAGCCTCGGCTGCACGCTTTACCATGCCATCACCGGCCATGTGCCGTTCGATGCTTCGACGGTGGAAGCAGTGGTGGCGGCGCATGTGCACACTCCGTTGACTCCGCCGAACGAGGTGGTGCCGGAGATCACGCAGCTCACGAGCGACGCGCTGGTGCGGGTGCTGGCGAAGAAACCGCAGGACCGGTTTTTAAGCTATGACGAATTTTCCAATGCCCTGTTCATGGCGCGCAGCCAATTGTTGATTCACATGTCGCAGAGCGACCCGCCGCGGCAATCGCCGAAAAAGACGAGTTGGTGGAGGCGGTAAGGCGGGTCAGGTGCGGCCGTGAGAGGCGCGCCGGGCTCAATATTCACTGTGACTTTTCCCATGCCCGCGGCGCGCACGGAGTGACGCGCCCTACCACACCGTGGTTTTGATGCTCCAGATGAAAATAGAAAAGGCAGACCGTGAGGGTCTGCCTTTTGTCCGTTTGGATTAACCCTTCTTAAGGTGTGTTCGTTTTCGAGGTGGACTCGGCGGGCATCTTCGGTCCCACGTGGAGGCTGATGGCGCTCATCTCGCCTGCGGCGTCTTTCCGGTAGGAGCCGGCCACGTTGTCACCGACAGCCACGTCCTGGAAGGTCGCCGGTTTGCCGGCTTTCATGATTTTGGTTTCTGAAGTGATTTGAATGGTCAACGTGCCGACGGAAATCGTCTTGGCGGAGTTGTCGACGGATTTGACTTGGCCGTGAAACGGCAGGAACCGGTGGAGCGGTTTTTTCGGCGCGGCAGCGGGAGCGTTGGTATCCTGAGCGCGAAGCGCAACTGGTGTTGCAGTCATGACCATTGCCAACAGACCCAGAAGACTGAATTTGAGTATGCGTTTATTCATGGAGGTGTTAGTTGTTTTCAATCGGAGTAACCGTGGAATTGTTTTTACCAAACTCGAGGCGCGAATCCAAGTGATTTTTGGAGGCACTTACCAGCTCCCGTCCACCAGGGAATCGGTCACAGTTTTGGCGAGTTGCTCGGCGAGAACGGGCATGGCCTGGCGTTCGGCGCTGGTCAAATCGTTGCCGACGCGCACCAGCGTGTAGACGGTGTTGGTCCAGTTCTTCGTGTTGCCGGTGAAAACATCGCGCGCGGAATATTGCGCCACGACGCTCACGCGAAAATCCCGCACGGTGAGCACATCGTGCGGCTCAAAATTCAGTTCATGCCGGGTGTATTTGCTGAGGACGCCCGTCACGACGATGTCCGCGTCACCGCGAGTGGCGAGGCGATAGGTGCCATCGCGCTGGATGTTCTCGCGGACGGAGGTGGTCACGGCATCGCCAAGCCGCGGCTCAAAAGTGTGATTGAGAAACGGAGTAATCTGAACCGACCTGTCCCCGGCAACGAGGCCGTTGGTGGGACCGAGTTTGTAACCGGCGCAGCCAGCGACGAGGGTGATCGCCAGGGCGCAGAGCAGGGGCCGGATTGATGGATGAATGGATTTATGGATGAATGGATTGTTGGATGGATGGATGACGTGCCCCCATTTATCCATCAATCCATCAATCCATTTATCCATTCGGCGGGGGCGCATGACTACTTGGTGTCGGGTTGGATGCGCTTGTTGAGGGCCTCGATGCGAACACGCGCGCGGGTGGCGTAGAGGGAATTGGGTTCGCCGAGCAGGAGATTCACGACCTCGTTGTAATAGATTTTTGCGGAAACCCATTTGCCGTGCGCTTCGTAATACTGGCCGATCGTGAAATTGCCGCGGGCCTGTTCGTCTTTGAGCGAGGCGATGATTTTTTGCGCTTCGGGCACGCGCGGATCATCGGGATAAAGCGTCATGAAATCGGTGAAGGTGGCGATGGCCTGGCCGGCGGTGCTTTGGTCGTATTCGGCGGTTTGGGCTTGTTTCTGGTAGGCGAGCCCGGCGCGGAAAAGCGCGTCCGCCGCGATCTGCCCGCGATCATGATAGCGGTCGGCGGCGGTTTCGTAGGCCTTGGCGGCTTCGGGAAAGTTTTTCTGTTTTTCGCGCGCAGCGCCGATTTTCATCTGGGCTTGCGGAGCGATTTCACTGAACGGGCCGTCCTTGACGATTTTTCCGTACATGTCGGCCGTGCGTTCCATCGAGGGGAAGAACGGGATGTAGGTCCACAGCCGGAACCATTGGCCGGCGAGAAAGCGGTTGGCGATTTCGTATTGGCGCGCGAGGACTTTTTCGCAATCGACGAAGCGGGGATATTTTTCGAGCACGACCTGGTATTCCTTGAAGGCGCGCTCGTCCAGGCCTTTGGCTTCGTAACATTCGCCGACGACGAACTGCGCCTGCGGCGCGTAATCGGAAAGCGGCCAGACCCGCACGGTGCGGTGCGCGGCTTTCAGAGCGGTGCTGTAATCTTTTTTATCGTAGGCATCCTGCGCGACGATTAACTGGTCCTTGGCGCGGGTGCGTTGCCAGTTGCCTTCGCCGCCGACGGATTCGTAGGTCCAACCTTCGCCGGGCGTGTAAATGAGCGGGGCGGGGGACCGGAAGGGGACGAGCATGATGCCAGTAAAGGCGAGGAGCAAAAAAACGAACCGGCGATTCATGGGCGCACGTTAGCGACGAGAATTAAGCAAGTCAAGGCAGGCGCAAGCGCCAATTGAGAAGCTCCAAGCGTCCAAACACCAAGCTCCAGAGAAATCCCAAATTCCAAACACCAACGGCGAGTTCGAAAATTGGCGCTTGGACGCTTGAAGCTTTTAACCTTTGTAAACGACCAACACGGCGTATTCGGTCATTATTTTTTGCGAACCGATGTCAATATGGGTGTACGTGAGCGGCGTAATGCTGACGACGTTGGTTTCCCCGACCTTTTGCAGAAAATTGGTGACGAACTCGTCGAACTTGTCGTGCCCGACCTCGATGCAGTCCGTGTGGCGGATGGTTTTCACCCGCATTTTTTTGTCAGTGGTTTTCGCGGCGACCTCCAGCGGCGCGAGCGGCTTGGCGATAAGGCTCTCAGATGTTTTGCGGACGGGGACTTTGAGGTGCCGCTCGATCTTCGCCGCGGCGGACGAGGCGATGGGGTTTGAAGGATTCAACGTTTCCGAGGGTGCCCCGGCGAACGTGGGAAGCCCGTGGGGGCTATCGGTTCCGCTGGTGCGCGTGCCGGGTGCTCCGGGCTGCGGGATGACAATGGTTTCTTCGCAGGAGGGACATTCGATTTCGGAGCCGGCGCCGGCGGCATCGACCTCAAGCTCCTGTTCGCAGTTTGGGCAGTTGAAGATGATGTCCATAAAACGAGAGTGTGTTTTCGACAGCGAATGCAGGATAAAAGCTCGCGGAGGTTCTGGCCAGCAAAAAACGACGAAGCACATGAGTGCAGGGAGGTTCCTCAATGCGAATGGTGAAAAGCTCCAAGCGTCCAAGCGTCCAGAGAACATCCAAGAACCAATGCGCTTGCGAGTCGGAATTGAAACTTGAAGCTTGGGGTTTCTCTGGAGCTTGGATATTGGACGCTTGGAGCTTTTTATATGGCTCGCCCTTGCAAGGGGCGCGAAGCGACCTTAACTTGCTCGCGGAATGTCAAAATCGTCCGCGCGGTCCGCGATCCGTCTCAGGGGCGTCCGCCACAATAATCTTAAAAATTTCGACCTCGACCTGCCGCTCAATCAGTTGATTGTCATCACCGGATTGAGCGGTTCGGGAAAGAGTTCGCTCGCCTTCGATACGCTTTTTGCGGAGGGGCAGCGGCGTTATATCGAGACATTTTCTCCCTACGCGCGGCAGTTTTTCGATCGCATGGACAAGCCTCAGGTGGACAGCATCGAAGGCATCCCGCCGGCCATCGCCATCGAGCAGCGAAACGCGGTCAAGACCACGCGCTCGACGGTTGGCACGATGACCGAAATCGCCGATTACATGAAATTGGTGTGGCCGAACATCGCGCAATTGCATTGCCGGCAATGCGGCCGGCCCGTGCGCAAGGATTCTCCGCAACAGGTATGGCAATGGGTGAATGACGAATGTCGAATGACGAATGGCGATTCGGGCGCCGCGGACATATTGATCACGTTTGATCTTCCGCTGGCGGAAAAAATTTCGCTGGAGGAATCGCTGGCGTTGGTGTCGAAGCAAGGGTATCAGCGGCTGTTGGTTGGCGATGAAATTGTGAGATTGGATGAAACGGCGGCGCGCCTTCGCCATTCGTCATCCGTCATTCGTCATTTGACCGTGGTCCAGGATCGGGTGAAGTTGGCGCCGGCCAATCGTGCGCGTTTTGTCGAGGCCTGCGAACAGGCGTATCATTTTGGGAAGGGGAAACTGACGCTGCATTTTTTAGACACGCAACAGGGCTTGCCGCGCCGTAGCGTAGCGGAGGCGGGAACACGCGACACGCGCCGTTTCTCCAATCGCCTGCATTGCGCGGAGTGCGACATCGAATACCGCGAGCCGACGCCGGCGTTGTTCAGCTTCAATCATCCGGTAGGCGCGTGTCCGGCGTGCAAGGGATTTGGGCGAATTATTTCCATTGATTACGATCTTGCGATTCCGGATCGCTCGAAAACTTTGGCGGAAGGGGTCGTGCGGCCCTGGCAGACGGGGCACGGTCTTGAATCGCAAAATGATTTGATGCGGGCGTGCCGGCATTTCGAAATTCCGACCGATGTGCCGTTCGAGAAGTTGCCGAAGAAATGGCAGGAGCTCGTCATCAACGGCGAGGCGGATTACGGAATCGACGAGGAACACGAATGGCCGCGGGCGTGGTACGGCGTGAAGGGATATTTTCGCTGGCTGGAATCGAAGTCGTACAAGATGCATGTGCGGGTGTTGCTCTCGCGTTATCGCGCTTACACGCCGTGTCCTGAGTGCAAGGGCGCACGGTTTCAGCCGGAGACGTTGTTATACCGGGTCCTGGTAGGAGACGACGTGAGGAATCTCGCTTCAAATAAAAATCAATCAGAGCCTCCTCACGTCGGCTCCTACAAGTTGAATGAGTTGACGCTCGCGGATTTTTATCAATTGCCGATTCGCGATGCGCTGGCATTCATCAACCGTTTTGTTGAAGCGAAAAAATTCAAGCCGAACGATCCGGTGGGATTGGTTTTTGAGGAAGTCCGCTCGCGGCTCGGTTTTTTGAACGATGTCGGCTTGAGCTACCTCACGCTGGACCGCGCGACCCGCTCGCTTTCGGGCGGCGAAACCGAGCGCGTGAACCTGACGACCTGCCTCGGCACGCGGTTGGTGAACACGTTGTTTGTGCTGGATGAGCCGAGCGTGGGGTTGCATCCGCG
>DASXHY010000251.1:0-5099 GCA_036488095.1 Verrucomicrobiia bacterium
TGACGGTTCATCGGCTGGCATCAGTCCGCATTCGGGCAGCTACCTGGCGCTGCTGGGGACGTTCAACTCACCCAGTTCGCTTTCGCAGAGTATCGTCACGGCGCCGGGCCGGCCTTATTTGATTTCGTTCTGGCTGAATGGTCCGGATGGATCTACGCCCAATGAATTCCTGGTGAAATGGAATGGGAAAACAATTTTTGACCAGACCGACATGCCTGTATTCGATTGGACGAACCTTCAATTCACCGTGACTGGCACCGGAACGAGCGGCACCCTGCAATTCGGTTACCAGGATGACTTCGGCTTTTTCGCCATCGATGACGTGAGCGTAACTGCTCTCCCGGTGACGCCGCCCACGTTGAGCATCCTGCGCTCCGGCCAGAATATCGTGGTGACGTGGCCAACGAACGCCGCGGTTTTCACGCTGCGCTCGACGACGAACTTGTCTTCATCGAATTGGAGCACGAATAGCGGAGTGACTGTGGTTGGCGGCCAGAACGCCGTGACGAATCCGATTTCCGGCAAGCAGATGTTTTATCAGTTGGTTCAATAGAGACTCAGCCCTCACCCCTGCCCTCTCCCATCCGTCCGCCTTCGCCACGCTACGACGCGACAAGATGGGAGAGGGAGAAGTTGTTCCAGCGTTTGCATCTTGCAGAAGTTTTCGATCGTTTTAAGGTTCGGCGCGCACGGAGTGACGCGCCCTACCTGCTCTCGTTTTTTAAATGCCTAATCGGGCTTCGCGGCGGAAGCGAGGCGGATGGCTTCCAATTCCTCCCAGCGGGCGAAAAGTTTGATGAGGTTTTCTTTTGCGTCGGCGAGTTGGGCGTTAAGTTCGTTTGTTTGCGTGGCGTGCGTGCGGTGAAAATCTGGTGACGCGAATAAGCCTTCGATGCGGACGATCTCAGCTTCGACACTTTGAATCTGCGCTTCCATGCCTTCCAATTCACGCGTCTCTTTAAAGGAAAGTTTGCGCGGTTTGGCGGGCTTTGGCGCTGATGACGCCGCAGATTGTTTTCCAATGCCTTTAGCCTCGCTTTCCCATGCTTTCGATTGCTCGGTCACGCGTTTTCTTTTTTCGAGGTAATAATCGTAATCGCCGACACTGTGCGCGATACGTCCATCGCCTTCAAAGGCGAGAATGTCCGTGCAAACGCGATTGAGAAAATAGCGATCGTGGCTGACCACCAGCACCACGCCTGGAAACGCGACCAGCGCCTCCTCCAGCACGCGCAAGGTCGGCAGGTCGAGGTCGTTGGTCGGCTCGTCGAGAATGAGAAAATTGCCGCCGCTCTTCAGAATGCGCGCGAGCAACAAACGGCTGCGCTCGCCGCCGCTCAGATATTTCACCTGCGTGGTGATGCGCTCGTCGGCAAAGAGAAATCTTTTAAGATAGGACCGGACCGAGAGCGTGGCGGCGCCCCACTGCACGAACTCAGTGCCGTCGGAGACTTCATCGAGCACGGTGCGCTCTTCATTCAATTGCAGGCGGCCCTGGTCGACGTAATTGAACTTCGTAAGCTGGCCGATTTTCACAGTGCCTTCGGTGGGCGCGAGCTGGCCGATGAGGATGCGCAGGAAAGTGGTTTTGCCGAGACCGTTGCGGCCGGCCACGCCGACGCGCTGGCCGTTGGCGAAGGTAAAATTAAATCCGCGAAACAAGGTGCGTCCGCCGAGGTCCATGCCGAGATTGCTGACTTCGACGGTGCGATTGCCGAGTTGCGGGGGCGGCGGGATGATGAGTTCCACATCCTCCTCGACGGCCGGGCCAGCCTGCGCGGCGGTTTCGTAGTAGCGCTCAAAGCGGTTCTTCTGCTTGCTGCGTTGAGCGCGCGGCCCCTGGCGCACCCAGGCGAGTTCCTTTTTCAGGAACATCTGGCGCTTGTGCTCGATGGTGGCATCGGCGGCCTGGCGCTCGGCTTTGTCCAAAAGGTAATCGGTGTAATTGCCTTCGTGGCTCCAGAATTTGCCGTCGGATAATTCCACGATGCGATTCACGACGCGATCAAGAAAATAGCGGTCGTGCGTGACGATGAGAAAAGTGCAACCGATGTTCTCAAGAAATTCAGCCAGCCACTCGATGGATTCCGGGTCGAGATGGTTGGTCGGCTCGTCGAGCATGAGAAAATCCGGGCGGGAGACAATGGCGCGGCACATGGCGACGCGGCGTTTTTCACCGCCGGAAAGTGTATCGATGCGACGCTCGCCGGTGGGACAATTCAAGTGCGACATGGCAACTTCAATTCGGCGATCAAGCGTCCAGCCTTCCAGCGATTGAATGCGATGCTCCAATTCGTGATGGCGTTCGGAATCGTGCGGCAACGATTCGAATTCCGCGATTAATTTCAGGACGTGCTCGCCGCCGGAGTGGATGTTCTCATAAACATTTTTGGAAGCATCGAGCATGAAATCCTGCGGCAAATAAATGACGACGAGATCGCGGCGGCGGCTGACATCGCCGCTGTCGGGTGAATGCAGGCCGGCGAGGATGCGGAGAAAGGTGGTTTTGCCGGAGCCGTTGCGGCCGACCAGGCCGATGCGGTCGCCTTCCTGAATGGCGAGCGTGGCGCTATTAAGAATGGCGCGTTCGTTGTAGCGAACGACGAGGTCGGTAGCGGCGAGGATTTGGGACATTGCGGGTTATTCCCTCGCGGTTTGCACCGGCAACGCGGAAAGGGTCACGCCTTTGTTCGTTTCGCCGAAATAATTTGCGGACCATTCGTTCTGGAATAGCGCCACAGGATTTTTGCCGATGTCGTAGGCGAGGCGCGCGCCCGTGGGCAAGGAAAGCGCATCCAATTCTTCTTCCTTGATCGCCGGCGGGAGCCAGCGCACGACGGTCCAGGGCGCGGATTCGAGGCGGGAGGCGGCGCCGTATTCGCTCTCGAGACGAAACTGGACGACTTCGAATTGCAGCGGTCCAACGGCGGCCAGCAGCGGCACTTTGGCGGCGGAATCGCGCAGGTAGAGAGCCTGGATGACGCCTTCCTGCAAAAGCTGATCGAGGCCCTGGCGGAATTGTTTGAACTTGGCGGTGTTTGGATTGTGCAAATAAGCGAACGCCTCGGGCGTGAAGCGCGGAATTTCTTTGTAAAGGATTTTGGGATCGGTCGTCAGCGTGTCGCCAATGCCGAAGCTGTCGTGGCCGACGAGGCCGATGACGTCGCCGGGATAGGCTTCGTTGAGGGTTTCGCGCTCGTTGCCAAAAAGTTTGTGCGAACTGGAGAGGCGGACTTTTTTTCCGGAACGGGAATGGTGCACTGTCATGTCGCGCTCGAATTTGCCGGAGCAAACGCGCAGAAACGCGATACGGTCGCGATGCCGCGGGTCCATGTTGGCCTGGATTTTGAAAATGAAACCGGAAAACGCCGGGTTTTCGGGAGCGATGAAGTTTGTAGTTTCGCCTTCAGGCGGTTCGGCATTTAGGTTTGCAACTCCATTAGGCGAATCGTCCGCAGACGAGGCCGCCAACCTGCCCTTCGGCGCTGGCGCGTGTTTGAGAAATCCATCGAGCAACAATTGCACGCCGAAATTATTGATGGCGCTGCCGAAAAAAACGGGCGTGGTTTTTTCGCCGAGCACGGCGGCATCGTCCCACTCGTGGCCGGCGTGTTCGAGCATTTCCAATTCTTCGGCGGTTTTGTTGAACGTCGTTTCGTCGAGACGCCCGCGGATGATGTCATCGTGCAAGCCGCCGACTTCGACGGGAGCGCGGTATTGGCCGCCGACGGTGCGCTCGAAGAGGTGCATCAATTGGGTCTGGCGATCGAAAACGCCCTGAAACTCGAAGCCAGTGCCGATGGGCCAATTCACCGGGAAGGCGCCGATGCCGAGGACTTGTTCGAGTTCGTCGAGCAAGGCGAGCGGTTCTTTCATGGGGCGATCGCACTTGTTCATGAAGGTGAAGATGGGCACGCCGCGCTGGCGGCAGACTTCGAAGAGCTTGCGCGTCTGCGGTTCGATGCCTTTGGCCGCGTCAATCACCATCACGACCGAATCGACGGCGGTGAGAACGCGGTAAGTGTCCTCGGAAAAATCCTTGTGGCCGGGGGTATCGAGGAGGTTCAGGCGGTAACCGGCGTATTCGAATTGGAGCACCGTGGAGCTGATGGAGATGCCGCGTTTCTTTTCGAGCTCCATCCAGTCGGAAGTGGTGGCGCGCTGGTTTTTGCGCGCGGTAACGGAACCGGCTAGCTGGACAGCGCCGCCGTACAAGAGGAGTTTTTCCGTGAGCGTGGTCTTGCCCGCGTCGGGATGCGAGATAATGGCGAACGTGCGCCGTGCCTGAACTTCTTTTAAAAAATCCACAAGGACGCGAACAATACCATGGAATTGCCCCGGGACAAGCCGGGAAAGAAATTGAGTTTGGGCCGTCCCGGCCACACTCCGGGGATAGTTTGAGACTTGACCGCTACGCGGGTCGTGGAGTCCACTAAAAAGCGCGTGTCTGCTCAGTTTCATTCGAACGGTTCGAGAATTAAAAGGCGTGTATGGCCGATGTTGGCAATCCTTGGCGTCGTAGTTGTGCTGTCTGGTTTTCGCGACGCTTATGGGCAGGCGTTGTCGGCTTATGACATTAAACCGACGGTGACAGCCAGCATGGGCGACGTGGGCGGCAAGTATTTCGGACAAACTCCGGACCCCGCTAAAACGCGCCACTACTATATCGCCGCTGAACCGGTGCGATGGGATTTTATGCCGGTTGGATCGGACCCGATTTGTGGCATGACTCCGTCGGCGAACGTGCTGGCGTGGCACCTGGTGCGGAAGGCGCGTTATTTCCAATACACGGACGGCACCTTCACGCAGCGCGTGCCGCAGGCTTCGCGGCTGGGCATCCTTGGACCGGTGTTGCGTGGCGTGGTTGGGGAGTATCTGGAGATTACGTTTTTGAACCGCACCGCCCTGCCCCTTTCGATGCATCCGCACGGGGTCAAATATGACAAGGACAGTGAGGGCAGTTATTACGGCAGTGACAACCAAATAAATTTGACTCAACTCAGGAATAGGGAAAATCGATTTGCTCCGGGGCTTGGCGCGGCCATCGGACCGAATGCCCGGTTCACTTATGTTTGGTATCTCGACGCGGAATCCGGGCC
>DASXHY010000327.1:0-6748 GCA_036488095.1 Verrucomicrobiia bacterium
CGCATTGATTATTGGAGGCAGCTTTTCATTATACAATGGGACCAATCGAAGTTGCCTTGCCGGGTTGAATAGTGATGGGAGCCTCGACCTCGGATTCGACGTGGGCATCGGTTTTAACTCCGGGTCCCCGACCTTGGTCGATGCGCTCGCGACTCAGCTGGACGGGAAACTGCTCGTCGGCGGCAACTTCGAGGGTTACAACGGCGCTTCCGCTGAAAGCCTCGTCCGCCTGAACACCGATGGAAGCCGGGACACCAATTTCGACACTCGCACGCTCAATGGAGGAGGTTTCTACACTTATTCCGTGGTCCCGCAACCCGACGGCAAGGTGCTCATCGGCGGTAATTTTGCCGAGGTCAAAAGCATCGGCCGCAGTTGCATTGCCCGGCTTAACACGAATGCCACCTTGGACGTCAGTTTCGACCCCGGCACCGGGGCGGTGGCGCCCCTCAACCTGGCCGTTCATTCGATCATTCTTCAGCCCGACGGGAACGTTATCCTTGGCGGGGCCTTTACTACGGTCGATCGGGTCGGCCGATGGAACGTCGCACGGGTTTATGGGGACGCTCCCGTGTTCAAAGCGCCCACTTTCTCCAGCGGCAACTTCGGCCTGCAATGGACCGCGATTTCCGGACGGACCTACCGCGTGCAGTTCAGAACCAACCTGACTTCCGGCGATTGGACGGACCTTTTGCCGGATATTGTGGCTTCCACCAACTCAGTCTCGATGGCGGACCCGCTAACAGGCACGAACCGTTACTACCGGGTGATTCTCCTGCCCTGAAAATGCTCTATTGAATTAGGCGGAAGAACTGTTGGCTGCCGGATTCCGGCACCAGCACGGAAATCACGTTGCCGTTGGTTGAAAGGGTTTGACTGACCGGCATCCAGGAAGCGGCGGAAACCAGGTTGGTATTGGATTGAAGCTGGAACCCGGCGGCGGAACTGGGCCAGGAAATCAGCACGTTTGTGCCCGCGGGCGCGATGGCCAGTTGCGGTAATGGTTGAGCCGCGATCAACTCAGTGACTTGCGTGGACCAGATGCCGAAATCGAGGTCCGGGTCCTGATCCGACGGAAACATTTGGATGGTCCAGAAATGGGTGGGATCAACAGGATCCAATGACGTGGCGCTATAATCACCCCAGCGGCTTTCCGGAACCGGGTCGGACGAAAGATAAAGCTCGTCGATGCCGTGATAACTCACGGAACCGGACTGGAGCAGGAGCGGACTCCCAAAAGTCGTCGTGCCATTCACGGTTTGGCCGACATACGCAAAACTGCTGACATACGTGTTGATGCTCGAGCCGTTGCAACCGATGACGACGGTGCCGGCCCGACTGGCGGCGATGGATGGGAAAAAAAGGTCCAGGTTGGGGTCGCTAATCATGCCTTGCTCAAGGAGCACGCCGTTGGTCGCGTTCACGCGATACCATTGGATGGCAATGCGGCTATTGAATTCCGTATTGTGTACGCCGTAGAGGACTCCGCCGACATTGTAGACCTTGGCCGAAAAACGCGGATCGTTCGCCTCAAGAAGCATGGTGCCATCGGGTTGCGTCGGATTGAAAATCGGGAACCCCATATCCGGGTTGTCGGGGCAAAAGTAAGGGCTCACGGTGATATTGACCGGAGTCGAAAGTGTTGCGTTGGTCTGGCTGGAGCCAAGAACACGAAAGGTGAAAATATTCGAATGCAGATCGCTATCGCTGCCGATGTTGCCCATGGAAAGTATCGCGCCGCTGTTGGTGGCGTCGAAACAAGTCGCCGGCTGCAGCACCCAGCCGTAAACGGCGGGATCCAACACACCAAAATAAGTGCGCGTGCCGATGTTCGTGTTGAGCAGGTCCGCCTTCGGAATGGAGACGAGATTGGGGCCAATGTTATTGTCCCCGCCTTTGAACATATTTCCGGACAGGTAAACGGCGTTGCTATCCACGCCGAGCGTCGGGAAGTCGGCGAAGGCATGATTAGTGGTCGTATCGGCGCGGAAGCGAAAGCCCACCCAATCGCCCGTGGGGTCGGACGTGGCGGAGAAGGCGAGTAAAAAATCGTTGGCTTCCACGGTCGGGTCGGTGGCATTCGCATCGAAATCTACCATTGAAGCAAACCAGCGTTGAGACAGCGGGTCGTAGATAATACGCGGGTCCGTAATCGCCTGGTCGCTGGCGAGAGACACGCCCGCGTTGAACCAGAAATCGACGTCCGATTCCCGGAAAACAATCGTGGGATCGGTCCGGTCGTAGGCGGCGAAACTGCCATTGAGCAATTCCACGAAGTGCTGCGGGCCAATGGCGCCGTTGACATCGGGAGGTATCCCCGATTGGTTATTGGTTTGGAAGGCGGTGCCGAGAAAATTCTGTCCGATGGTTACGTTCAATGCGGCAAAGGCGGGTACAACTGCGAATGCCTGGAGAAGAACAAACAACCCCGTCACAAATCCCGCGCGTCTAGTTATACAATTCACGGCTGGCTCGCCTATTTAACCCCATCTCGCGCTGAAATTCAAGTTTTTATCGGCGAGTGAAGGTTTGTTTCATCCTTTTTTGCGCCGCAGGAGACTTTCAGGCAGGGCCGTGAGGTCGGCGCTCTGGCCATCCGGCCGCCACACAATGCGCCCGTCCGGAAGAATTTTACGAACAATCCCACTCAAGGAGCCCTTCAGAGTTTTGACGCTGTCGCCGGGCGTGAAATTGGCCGCTTGGGCCAGCGCGACGATGCCGTGGACAACCGGCTCGCGCTCCAGCACGCCAGCCACATAATGTGCGGCGAGCGACGCAGCTTCGCGGCGGCGTCCGCGCGGAAATTCGGCAAATAGCGCGTCCGTCAGGGTGCGGGCTATTTCGGCAAACGTATTGCCATTGAAGAAAAGGAAGGGAGCTTTCCTGTGAAACGACCGCAACCAGTCTAATGTTTCGGCGAGTGTCCGTTTTTTGCGGCTGCCTTCGTTCCATTCTTCTTCGCAGCGTGCATGAGTTTCTGAATTCTTTCCGTGCTGCGCTCGGCCTCCGCCGCAGAGTCTTTCATTGATGCGGACGACAGACTGCCAGTTCCAGTTTTCGAGAAAAGGGGCTCGGCCTTGTAACGATGCTGGTTCGCCTGTGCCTCCTGCAGCACCATCTTCGGCGTCACTTTCATCGCCAGGTCGTAGCGAAGTTTCATCGCCCATAATGTAACCTGAACGGCAGTATTCGCGCAAGCGACGAGTTGGACAAGGCGAAAGGATTGGGCAGACGTGAAATTCCAAGCGTCCAAGCACCAAGCTCCAGAGAAATCCCAAATTTCAAGCTCCAAATGCGGCGGGGGCGCAAATCGGAATTGGAGCTTGGAGATTCTCTGGAGCTTGGATCTTGGACGCTTGGAGCTTCCCCCACCCCCCGAAGAGTGCGCAAAACTTGCGCGCCGCGTCGGCGAAACGCGAGCAGGAATTGCGCGCGCCAATTGCGCAAACGCTTAAAATCAATGGTTTTCTTCATTGGCATGTTCTTTGCGTAGAGTCACACACGCGCGGGCACACTCGAAACGTGGCCGCTAAAAACCAAACACAAAAACGATAGAGATAGAAAGAGCACAGTATGAAAAAATTGATGGCGTTGTTGGCCGTGGCCGCCGCTCTGTGTCTGAGCGCGGATAATCTTTTAGCCCAGCAGGATAATGGCGGTGGTGGCGGTGGTGGCGGTCAAAGACGTGGACGCGGTGGTTTTGGCGGTGATCCCGCCCAGCGGCAGCAAATGATGTTGCAACGGTATAAAGAAGACCTTGGTTTCACCAATGACACCGAATGGAGCGCTGTCGAACCGCTGGTGACAAAGGTAATGGATGCCCGACGCGATCAAATGATGTCGATGTTTGCCGGCTTTCGCCGCGGCGGTCAGGACAACGGCGGAAATGGCGGTGGTCCCACCGATCCGGATCGGGACGCGCTGAAACAGGCGGTTGATACCGGCGCTCCGGCCGCGCAGATAAAAACTTTGCTGGAAAAATTTCGCGCCTCGCAAAAGGCCAAACAGGCCAAGCTGGAACAAGCCCAGGCCGACCTGAAAAATGTGCTCTCGCAAAAGCAAGAGGCCGCAGCGGTTCTGGCTGGTTTGTTGAACTAAAATTAACCCCCAATGAGAAGCTGGCGTCTGGTTTAATATGAGCGAAATAGCCGCAACCGAATCGTCACCGAAACAATTGCTCGACCGCATGGTCGCCGCGCGGCAGTTGTCCTCGAGCGACGCGGAATTGCTGGCGCGCGTCAAGCCCCCGGTCAAAACCGAGGAAGACGTGCTGCGCTGGCTGGCCGCCGAATACGGCCTCGCTTATACCACGCTGGAGGATCTCGAACCGGATCGCCAGCTTCTCTCTTTATTTCCCGCCCGCATTTTGTTGAAAGAGGAATTGCTTCCTCTCAAACGCTCGAACGGCACGGTCGAAGTCGCCACCAGCCGCCTGTTCGCCACCCAAGGCTTGGATGCGTTGAAAACGCTCACGGGCCTGAACCTCAAGCCCATCCTCGCCTCCAGCGAAGCCATCCAGCGCGAAATGAAAAAGCGCCTCGGCGTCGGCGCGGACACCATCGGCACTCTCGGCGAGGAAAAAGGTTTTGAAGTCGTCGACGAAAATCCCGACGAAGACACCAATCTCGACGGTGTCGAAGACGAAGCCTCAATCATCCGCTTCGTCAACCAGGTGCTCAAGGACGCCATCGATTTGCGCGCCTCGGATATTCACCTGGAACCATTCGAGGATGAATTTCGCATTCGCTATCGCATCGACGGCGTGCTGCAGGACGTTCCCGTTCCGCCGCAATTGAAACAATTTCAGCCCGCAATCGTTTCGCGCGTTAAAATCCTGAGCCATTTGAACATCGCCGAAAAACGGCTGCCGCAGGATGGGCGCATTAAAATCCGCATCGAGGACAGCGAAGTGGATATTCGCGTGTCGGTGATTCCGATGCTGCACGGCGAAGCGGTGGTGATGCGTTTGCTGCGGCAAAACTCCAAACTGCGCGGCTTGCTGGACATCGGCATGGACAAGCGCGAGCTCGATTGCTTCCGCCGCGTGCTCCAAATGCCGCACGGGATTATCCTCGTCACCGGCCCCACCGGCAGCGGCAAAACCTCGACGCTCTATACGGCGTTGAATGAAATCAACGATTCCGTCCGCAAAATCATCACGATTGAAGACCCGGTGGAATACCAGCTCAAAGGCGTCAATCAAATCCAGGTTTCGGAAAAAGCCGGGCTGACGTTTGCGCGCGGGTTGCGTTCCATTTTGCGCCATGACCCGGACGTGGTGCTCATCGGTGAAATTCGCGACCAGGAGACGGCGCAAATCGCCGTGCAAGCCTCGCTCACCGGCCATTTGGTTTTCTCCACGCTGCATACGAACGACGCGCCCGGCGCAGTTACGCGGCTCGTGGACATGGGCGTCGAGCCCTACCTCGTGGCGTCGTCGCTCGAAGCCGTGCTCGCCCAGCGATTGGTGCGCGTGCTTTGTAAGCATTGCAAGGAGCCGGATAATTCGCCCACCGCGCAGGCGCTCAAGACGCAGATTTGCATTCCCGCCAACGCCACGATTTACCGCTCGGTCGGCTGCCGCGAATGCCGCAACACCGGTTTTTATGGCCGGCACGCCATTTTCGAGTGGATGGATTCCGACAACGAAATCCGTCAGCTCGTTTTGAAAAATGCTTCGTCCGACCAGATACGCGATGCCGCCCGCAAGCAGGGAATGAAGACCCTCGCCGAAGACGGCTGGCGTCTCGTTCGCCTCGGCATGACGACCGTCGAGGAAGTTTTAAGTGTTACGACCGCCAAGGAGGTGGCCCGCACAACTAAAAACGAAACAATGGACGGCGTGACGCCCGCCTCCATCGCCGTGGGGAAAAAAGAATGAAAACACGCTTTTGCAGTCTATTTCAGTCGCCCGATGCCAATGAAGGCACGCTCATGAACTCGAAATATTCGACGGAACGCTCGCCTGCCACGGCGCTTCTCTATGAAGCTGCGCGGACGGTTCTCCTGCCGCTCGTGCGGTTGGAAGAGGGGTTGCCTTCGGTGCAGGTGTTTCTGGAAACCAAGTGCAAAGTGGGATGTTCCGTCCAGGAGCAATAATGCCCACCTTCCAATACAAAGCGCTTCAATCCGACGGAACGATCGCTGAAGGCCAGCTTGAGGCCGCCGGCCGCCCGGATGCTTTTCGGCAAATGGAAGGACGCGGATTGCGCCCGGTCAGCCTCGCGGAAAGCGCCGCAAAAAATGGCGCGGCCAAAAACGGAAGCGCGCCGGCCGGTGATTTCTCCTTCAAGTTCAAGTCCCAGCGGGTTTCCTCCAAAGAGCTGGAGAATTTCACGCGCTTGCTCTCGAGCTTGCTCGCCGCCGGCGTGCCGCTCAGCCGCGCCCTGGTCATTCTTTGTAAAGAGGCTTCGAATCCCGTCTCGGCGGCGAAATGGAAGGAAGTTCACGACCTGGTCATTGACGGCATGTCGCTGGCCGATGCGATGGCAAAATCGCCGGAGACCTTCCCGCGCGTGTACACCGCGATGGTCGAGGCGGGCGAAGCCGGCGGGTTTCTCGACGTAGTCCTCGCGCAAATCGCGGAATTTCAGGCGCGCGAAAAAGACCTGAAAGCCAAGGTCATGACCGCGATGCTGTATCCGGCCATCCTCCTCGTGCTGGCCATTCTCGTCCTCATCGTTCTGATGACTTTTTTCATTCCGAAATTTCAAAAGGTCTTCAACAGCATCCACGGCACGCTCCCGCT
>DASXHY010000386.1:0-3549 GCA_036488095.1 Verrucomicrobiia bacterium
GGCAGAGCCCGCGACAGTTTAGCCCGCACTCGCCGCCGGCGCGCTGTACCCGCCGTTTTCTCCCTCTCTCCCTCGGATTTCCGTCGCGCCCCTTAAGACGGGGTCCCCTTTGAGAAATGCGGGGCGCGTCGGGCGGAGCCAGAACCCGTTCGGAAGTCTCGTTTCGGAATTTACGCTTTTGACTTTGTCCGAACGAGTACTGGTTTCACGTCTTACCCAAGCTAGAACCTGATGCCTTATTAACCGCTTCTTATTCCACCGTCACGCTCTTCGCCAGGTTGCGGGGCTTGTCGACATCGCAGCCGCGCGCGACCGCGATGTGGTAGGCGAATAGTTGCAACGGGATGCTCGCGAGCAATGGATAAACCGGCTCCACGGTCTTGGGCAGAAATATCACGTCGTCAGCCACGGTCTTGATTTGCTCGTCGCCTTCGGTGGCCACGGCGATGATCGGGCCCTTGCGCGCGCGGATCATGGCCAGATTCGCCATCGTCTTGTCGTACCTCGAATCCTTAGGCACGAGGAAAACCGTCGGCGTGTTTGCATCGATCAACGCGATCGGCCCGTGCTTCATTTCGGCGGCGGAATATCCTTCGGCATGAATGTAGGAAATTTCCTTCAACTTGAGCGCGCCTTCGAGCGCAATCGGAAATGTATATCCGCGGCCCAGGAAAAAAAAGTCGTCGGCCTTGCCATATTTCGCCGCGAGCTTTTTCAACGCGCCGTCTTGCGCAAGGATCGCCTCAATCTGCTTCGGCGCCGCCTCGAGCGCGCGCAGAATTTCCAGCGCGCGGTTTGAGGACAACATCCGCATCCGGCCCAGGTGAACCGCCAGCAGCGACAAAATGGTGATGGTGGAGACAAATGCCTTGGTGGACGCAACCCCGATTTCCGGCCCGGCGTGCATGTAGATGCCGCCCGTGGCTTCGCGGGCAATCGTGCTGCCAACCACGTTGACAATGGCCATTGCGGGATGACCGCGGCGCTTGGCTTCGCGCAATGCCGCCAGCGTGTCCGCCGTTTCGCCGGATTGCGAAACAACGATCAGGACCGTCCCCCGCTCCAACGGCGCGTTGCGATAACAAAATTCGTGCGCAAATTCAACCTCGACCGGCAGGTGCGCCAGTTCTTCAATCAAATATTCGCCCACCAACGCCGCGTGCCAACTGGTGCCGCTGGCCGCAATGACGATGCGATCAATCGAGCGCAGTTCCGCCGCCGTCATGTTCAAGCCGCCGAACTTGGCCGTGGCGCCTTCAAAATCAATGCGCCCCCGCAGCGCGTTTTCAACCGTGCGCGGCTGCTCGTAGATTTCCTTGAGCATGTAGTGCGCGTACTCGCCCCGCTCTGCGTCCTGCGAATTAAACTCCAGTTTGCTGACCTGCACATTGGCCGTGTCCGTGCCGAGGTTTTGCACTTCGAAATGATCGCTCGTGATCGTGGCCACGTCATAATCGTTGAGATAAACCACTTCGCGCGTGTGCGCGACGAGGGCGTTGGCGTCACTCGCGAGGAAATTTTCCCCACGGCCAATGCCAATGATCAACGGCGAGCCGCGCCGCGCCCCAATAATGGTGTCCGGCTGGTCCGCGCTGATGACCGCGAGACCGTAAGTGCCGATGACCTCGCGCAACGCATCGCAGACCGCCATTGCGAGCGGGTTGCTGCTGCCATTTTTGCCGCGATGCTTCTGGTAATATTCGCCAATCAAATGCGCCAGGACTTCCGTGTCCGTGCTGGACTGGAAAGTGTGGCCGAGCTGGGTGAGTTTGTTCTTCAGCCGATCGTAATTCTCGATCACGCCATTGTGAACGACCGCAATCCTGCCGGCCTGATCCAGGTGCGGGTGGGAATTCTCATCGGCAGGCGGCCCGTGCGTGGCCCAGCGAGTGTGGCCGATGCCGATATTTCCCTCCGCCGGTTGCTGCTGCAACGTGCGCGCCAGGCCTTCGTTGATTTTGCCTTTTTTCTTTCGGATCAGCAGATCGGCCGTGTCGAGGATCGCCACGCCGGCGCTGTCGTAACCGCGGTATTCGAGCCGGCGCAAACCCTCCAGCAAGATGGGCGACGCCGACTTTTTACCGATATATCCGATAATGCCACACATAATTTTGGGCCTACATTCTGCCTGATTTAACCGTTATAACGCAAACCAAAGTAAAAGGCAAAACATACGGAAAAAATATGCGTAGTTCCCCCGGGAGCGCCGGACGGAGAGCGCCCGTCTCGGGCGCAGCAACGTGACCGGTCGGGCCGTTGATTAATATTCCACTGCCTGCCTCTGCATCCCGCCATGGCGGGGCTGCGCCCGAGACGGACGCGCTCCGAACAAGAACCCACTTTCGATCATATCTTCGACGCCGCGTCCCACCAGCGACTACAGAATTTTTTGCCGCAATCTGATTTGTCTTGCCCGCGCCATCAGCGGCGTTTATCCCGTTCCACGCGAATTCATGAGCAAAAAAAGCGGCGCCATCGCGCAGATAATCGAGCAATTCAAAGGTCGCGAATTGGACGCCCACTATTTAGGTTATTTCGAGTGCTTCAATCGGCAGCTTTATTTTGAGGCGCACGACGTCCTGGAGGAGTTATGGCTCGCGCAACGCGCCGGCCCGAACTACGCCTTTTACAAAGGGCTGATCCAACTCGCCGGCGCGTTCGTCCACCTGCAAAAAAACCGCCTTCGTCCCGCCGCCGCCCTGTTCAAACTCGCGGACGCTAACCTCGAAAAATATCCTGCCTCCCACGAACGCCTGAATGTCGAAAACGTTCGCCAATTGATCCGTGAATGGTTGCGGCGATTGGACGCCGGGAATTTTGAGGTGAATCCGTTGACGCCCGACAGTGAACCCAGGCTGGGGATCGACGAATGAAGTCGAATTCATCATCCATTTTCGGACTGGCAATCATCGTGGTTTTGTTGACCGCTCCGATTCTGGCTCAAACGCCGGCCGGCGTGCCGCCGCTGGAAACGATGGCTGGTGGCTGGCTGCCGATGAAGGACGTAGCCAACCCGCCAGACGTGAACAATTTCCACGACATGCTGCTGGTCAACCGCGACCTCACTTCCTTTTTCTGTTACCCGGAAGACTGGTTGTGGAGCGGCAAGCCGCGTTTTGGGTACCCGCCGATTACGCTCACCATCGCAGGTAAAGAATATCCGGCGACGGAATGTCGCTGGTGTCCATATTGCGCCCTGCGTCGCAATTCCGATTGCGGCGGGCTCGCAGTCGAAACGGACACGCGGATGATCAACGAGCAACGCGCCGTCATGGTCAGTGTGCAGATCGCCAATCCTTCGGCGACGAAAACGAACGTGGAACTGGCGCTGTCGCTTTCAGGCCAGTTGCAATCGGACGGATTTTCCGTTCTCAACACCAACCAGCGCCCAGGATTCGCCACGGTGGTGCGCTCATCTGCCAAACCTGATTGTGTGACGAATGACAATGGCGTTGTACGTTGGCAATGGAAAATCACAATGCGCGCCGGCAGCAAATGGGAAATCGGATTTGTCGCCGGTGACGGTCGTGCGGCGGATTCCCAGAAAGT
>DASXHY010000334.1:0-14306 GCA_036488095.1 Verrucomicrobiia bacterium
ATACTGCCGAACGCTTCATCCAGCACCGCGAGCAGAAAATCTGCGTCCGCCTGCGTGATGCACATCGGTGGCGCGAAGCGAATCGTCTGCCCCCACAAGCCGCCTTTGCCGAGCAGCAGGCCCAGGTCCTTCGCGGCCTCGACTACCTGCGCACATTCCGCGGTCGCCGGCGTTTTCGTCGCGCGATCCTTCACCATTTCGATGCCCAGCATCAGTCCCTTGCCGCGCACATCGCCGATGATTTTGTTTTTCTCTTTGAGCTTGTTCAAACCGGCCAAAATATAATTGCCGAGCTTGAGTGAATTCGCCTGGAGATTTTCCTTTTCGATGACTTCCAACACGGCTTTGCCAATCGCGCTGACGACAGGATTGCCGCCGAAGGTATTAAAATGAACTTTGCCCAGGAGCGACTGCGCGATCTTCGGCGTCGTCACTACGGCCCCGAGCGGGCAACCGTTGCCAATGCCCTTCGCCATCGTCACGATGTCGGGAATCACGCACTGGGTTTCAAAACCCCAATAATGCGTGCCGGTGCGGCCGAAACCGGTCTGCACTTCGTCCGCAATGCACACGCCGCCCGCGGCGCGGACGTGTTCGTAGACGTCTTTGAGGTAGCCTTGCGGAAATTCCACAAAACCGCCCACGCCCTGGATGGATTCGGCGATGAACGCCGCCACTTTGCCCGGCGTCGCGTAATCAATCAGGCTCTTCACGTCATCGGCATATTTTTTTCCCGCGTCGGCGTCATCATAGCCGAACGGGCCGCGATATGGATACGGCGCGAGCGCGTGATGCACGCCGAAGCTGTGCGGCACATTGTATTTCCAATTGCTGTGCGCGGTGACGGACATGCCAGACGCATTGCCGCCGTGATAGGCATTGCGTAATGCGATGACGTCGTAATTCCCGGTCGAGACGCGCGCCATGAGCAGCGCGAGGTCGGTCGCCTCCGAACCGGAGTTCACGAAATAACACATCTTCAAATCGCCGGGCATTTTCGACGCGAGCTTTTCGGCGTAGAGCGCCACGTTCGGTTGCAAATAAATCGTGGTCGAATGCTGGATGAGTTCGTTCTGCTTGTTCGCCGCGGCCACGACATGCGGATGACAATGCCCGACGCTGACCGTCACGATGCCGCCGAGGCCGTCGAGGTAACGCTTGCCTTTCTCGTCCCAGACGTATTGCATCTTTCCCTCCACGAGCATGATGGGCTTTTTGTAGTAGAGAAAAATCCCCGGATTCATGAACTGCTTGCGCTTGGCGAGCACTTCGTCGGCGGATGGGCCGGAATATTTCTGCGGTTTAAAATTTGTCGGCGGCAACGGTATTTCTTTCATAAATAATTCAAAGTTTCGGCGCGAGCTTGCGCAAGACAAGATAAATTGTGAAGGCAAAGGCAAAGCCGATGAACCACGCGTAATCAAAGAGGCTTACCAGGCCCGCGGGGATATGCGCCGGATCGAGCTTGTGCACCGTCACGAGAAAACCGGGCAAACTTGGCAGCACCGCCAGCACGAACGCGATAATCGCCACGTAACTGAAGCCATTGGTGAAACGATATTCGCCATCGGATTTGTAAAGCGCGGAAAGATTCAGTTTTCGCCGGCGATAAACAAAATAATCCGCGATGAGAATCCCACCAATCGGACCGAGCAATGCGCCGTAGCCGCCCAACCATTGAAAAATATAACTGTCCGGATTCGCGAGCAGTTTCCACGGCATCATGACGATGCCCACAACCCCGGTGATAAATCCACCGGTGCGAAACGAGATTTTCCTCGGAGCGAGATGCGAGAAATCATTCGCTGGGCTGACAACATTCGCGGCGATGTTCGTAGCCAGCGTCGCGAGACAAAGCGCCACCATCGCGAACACCAGCACGGCGCGGTTTTCAAAATGTATGAGCACGTCCACCGGGTCCCAGATGGTTTTGCCAAAAATAATTTTAGTCGCGGACGTCACGGCGACGCCGATGAAGGAATACAGCGCCATCGTCAGCGGCAGGCCGAGTGCCTGGCCGAAAACCTGGTCGCGCTGCGATTTTGCGTAACGCGAGAAATCCGGGATGTTCAACGAGAGCGTCGCCCAAAAACCGACCATGCCGGTAAGCGCCGGGAAAAAATATTTCCAAAACTCGCCGGCTTTCGGCTGGCCGGGATCAAATTGAGACGGTTGCGACAGAATCGGCCCGAAGCCGCCGGCCTTGCGATACGCCCATCCGAGAAACAATAAGCCCAACACGATGAGCAGCGGCGCTTTGATGTTCAGCAGCCACCGAATGGTGTCGATGCCGCGATAAATCACGACCATGTTGACCGCCCAGAAGAAAAGGAAACAGGCGAATTGGCCACCGGTAATCCCGAGCCAGTTCGTGGCTTCGCCGGGATTCAGATTAAAAATCGTGACGCAGATTTTGTAAATCGCTTCGCCGCCAATCCATGTTTGAATGCCGAACCAGCCGCACGCGACCAGAGCGCGCAAAATCGCCGGCACGTTTGCGCCCAAAATTCCGAACGACGCGCGGCAATAGACCGGAAACGGAATTCCATAGAGCGTGCCCGCGTGCGCGTTGAGAATCATCGGGATGAGCACGATCACGTTCGCGAGAAAAATCGTCAGGATTGCCTGGGACCAATTCATGCCGCCGCTGATGAGTCCCGACGCGAGCATATAGGTCGGGATGCACGCCGACATGGAAATCCAGAGCGCCGCGAAGCTCAACATGCCCCATTTGCGGCGCGACGCCGGCACTGGCGCGAGGTCGTCGTTGTAAAGGCTGCTCTGCTGGATGTCCGCCTCGACGTCAGGCGCGTTGGAGGCGAGACCGGGATCGATTTGGCTCATGCGAGGTTCATCCCCTTTGCGCCAGCGGAACCACATGCCGCTCGCCAGGCCCGGTGTATTTCGAGAGCGGGCGAATCAAACAGTTATTGGCCAACTGCTCCATGATGTGCGCTGTCCAACCGGTTATTCGTGCCATGACAAAAAACGGGGTGAACAAATCGATGTCGAAACCCATCATGTAATAGGCCGGGCCGGACGGGAAATCGAGGTTGGGATGAATCTTTTTTTGCTCGAGCATGACCGCTTCGAGAATGTCTTCCATATCGAGCCACTTGGATTGCCCGGTGAATTCCGCCATCAGGCGCGCGTAGCGTTTCATCGTCGGCACGCGCGAATCACCGCTCTTGTAAACGCGATGGCCAAAGCCCATCACCACGCGCTTTTCACGCAGCGCCGTCAGCATCCACTCGCGCGCACGCGCCGGCTCGCCGATTTCCAGCAGCATGTGCATCACCGCTTCGTTGGCGCCGCCATGCAACGCTCCCTTGAGCGACGCAATGCCGCCCACCACTCCGCTGTAAATATCCGACAGGCTTGAAACCACCGTGCGCGCCGTGAAGGTGGACGCGTTGAAACCGTGCTCGGCATAAAGCACCATGGAAACCTCGAACGCCTTCACCACTTGCGGCGAGGGAACTTTGCCGAACATCATATGGAAAAAGTTTTCCACGAAATCCAGATCGGTGCGCGGCGGAATGAACTCCTGTTTTTTGCGCGAACGATGAAACGCGGCGATCATCGTCGGAATCTTCGCCATCAGGCTGATCGAACGTTTCAAATTCGTGGCGGCGTCGGATTTTTCCATCTCGACGTCCTCCAGGCCGAGAAAACTCACCGCCGTCCGCAACACATCCATCGGATGCGCCGTATGCGGAGATTTTCGGATTACGCTTAATAAATCCTCGCTGATGGCGCGCTGCCCCCGTCCCATTTCCATGAACCCGGCAAGTTCCGCCTTGCACGGCAATTCGCCCTTCCAGATGAGCCACGCGACTTCTTCAAAATAACAATGCTCGGCAAGTTCCTGCACGGGATAACCGCGATAGACGAGCGAATTTATCTCGGGCATCACTTTCGAGATGCTCGACGTATCAACCACCACGCCATCGAGGCCGTAATGAATCACTTCTGATTCTTCGCTCATCAATCTCTTCCTCGTAACAGCCGACGTGAGGATGCTCCAATCAAATCGTCAAAAACATATTCACATTGAAACCAAACCAGACCTCCCCATGAACCCTGACTGCCACCCCATGAACCGAAAATTGCTTTTTATGGTACCGCAATCCATTGGCAGCGCCGTAGGCGCGAAATCTTTGTAGGTCGACGAGTGCAAGAAAATCAAGCTCTGTAGGAGCGGCATAATCTGGAATATCTCGCTCCTAACGGAGCTTCGGAATTTTTTTGCGCCTGTTCTACAGATATTCCGCGCCTACGGCGCTTGAACATCGCGCTTTTGGCTTTACGGAAAACCCAGTTCAGGGGTTGCGCGAAACTGGTTTCGGGGAATTGTCACGCCCGCAACTACACCTTGAAATTAAATACATCCTTATCGAACTGCTCATAATCCTGGTAACGCAGCAATTCATAAAGCTCCGCGCGCGTCTGCATTTCCTTCAGCAGCGATTCCTGCGTGCCGTCGCTTTTCAAAACAGCCAGGCCGTCTTCCACGGCCTTCAGGGCGAGGCGGAGGGTTGTTACCGGATAAATGACCAGACTAACGCCCGCGTCCGCGAGTTGCCGCGTGGTGAGCAGTTTGCTCTTGCCAAATTCGGTCATGTTGGCGAGCAACGGCACGGGAACGGCCTTCTTGAATTTCTCAAATTCGCCTGCGTCCGCGAGCGCTTCGGGAAAAATCAGATCCGCGCCTGCGTCCGCGTAAGCTTTGGCGCGCCCGATGGCTCCCTCCAAACCTTCGGCAGCGCGAGCATCCGTGCGGGCGATGATAACAAAGTTTAGATCACGTCGCGCCGTTGCCGCCGCGCGAATTTTTTTCACCATGTCATTCGCGGGCACCAGTGATTTGCCATCCAAATGGCCGCAACGTTTCGGATTTTGCTGGTCCTCAAAATGGCAGCCGCACAATCCGAGTTCCTCCAGTTCCTGCACCGTCCGTGCGGCATTCATCGGCTCGCCGAAACCGGTATCGGCATCGATAATCGCCGGCAATTCCGTCGAGCGCGCAATGGCCCGGCCGCGTTGGGAAATTTCGCTAAGCGTGGTCAGCCCCACATCCGGCAGGCCAAGATCATTCGCCAGCACCGCACCAGAAATGTAAACGCCCTCAAATCCGTGCCGCTCAATGAGCATCGAAACGAGCGGCGAAAACGCTCCGGGAAATCGCAGTAATTTGCCCGACTTCAGCGCCGCGCGAAAATCAGCTCGTTTCTCGGCGGGAGATTTCCTGGAAAACAGCATGTTAATAAGCTCCAAGCATCAAATCCAAGCTCCAGAGAAATTCCAACCGTCCAAGCTCCAAATTAGGACGCGCCCGCAGTGAATTGGGTTTTGAAATTTAGCGCTTCTCTGGAGCTTGCAGCTTGGAATTTGGTGCTTCATTCGGGCTGGTCAACAGAAGACCAAAATTCGTCCGCTGAAACCGGCTGAACACGACCCGAATCCAACTCTTCACGCCGACGAACCGCTTCAGCAATTCCCTCCGCCGACGCATTCTCGCCGTTGTTTGGCGGCAAGGAATCTAAAAGCCATGCAGCCAACGCCCCTCGTTCTTTGTCCGGCAGGTCCGCAACAGCGTCTTTGATTTGATTCAACGACATAGCTAAAAGCTACCCGCCAGGGTTCACCCGCGCAAGCGAATGCCAGCTCTAAAAATTGTCAAAAAACGCCGCGTTTATCCCTTACGGCGCAAGTCAATCGTCCAGCCCGCAAGACCACGTTCAGGCCGCAGAGTTCGTCGGCGCTGAGCTCCGCCAGTTGCTGTGCAGCATCAATAAACCGATCACTTTCTTCGCGCGAAATCAAATCTTCGGTGAGGGTCTGGAATTTTCGGATATAATCCGCGCGCGCGAACGGCTTCGCGCCCAGCGGATGCGCATCGGCCACGGCGATTTCGTCCACCAGCTTGCGTCCGTCGTTGAATGTTATTTCCACACGGCCGCCGAATGCTTTTTCCGCCGGGTTGGTCGAATGATAGCGTCGGGTCCATTCCGGGTCCTCGACGGTTTTGATTTTATTCCAAAGCTCAACAACCTGGAGGTGTTGCGCGACTTCCGGCGCGTAACTTTTCACGTGATGCCAGAAACCCGTGTGCAACGCGGCGGCGAAAATGAACATCAGACTGTGATCCAGCGTCTCGCGGCTTGCGCACGGATCATATTTCTGCGGGTCATTCGCGCCGCTGCCAATGACTGCGTGCGTGTGATGGCTCGTGTGGATCATGACGGATTTGATCGCGCCGAGATCGGGAATTTTGTTGCGCAACCGAAACGCGAGATCAATCCACGCCTGCGCCTGATATTCGGCGGAATGTTGTTTCGTGTAGGAATCCAGGATGCCGCGGCACGATTCGCCGGGCGCGGGTAACGGCACTTCATAGCTTACCTCCGGGCCGCCCAGAATCCATGCGATAACACTGTTCTCGCCTTCGTAAATGGGCGAAGGACTTTTCTCACCACGCATCGCGCGATCCACGGCTTCGATGGCCAGCTTGCCCGCGTGCGCCGGCGCATAGGCTTTCCAACTGGAAATTTCCCCCTTGCGCGATTGCCGCGTGGAAAAACCGACGTGTACCGCCTGTTGAATCGCCTGGTAAATCGTGTCGGTATCCAGCCCCAGCATCGCGCCCAAACCGGCCGCAACTGAAGGGCAAAGATGCGCGATGTGATCCTTCTTGAATTCGTGCAGGCAAATGCTGCGCACAAGATCGATTTGAATCTCGTACGCCACGACAATTCCGCGCAGCAATTCCGCGCCCGAACGGCCCGTCTGTTGCGCCACCGCCAGCAGCGGAGGAATATTATCCCCCGGATGCGAATAATCCGCCGCGAGAAAAGTATCGTGCATGTCGAGTTCGCGCACGGCCACGCCATTGGCCCACGCGGCCCATTCGCAATCAAACCGCTGGTCGCTCGGCACGCTGAAGAGAGTTGCGCCGCCCGCGCGCGGATGCGCCAGCGCCTGCGTGCGGGCATTCGCCACTGGTTCGCGATTGATGGCAGCAATCGCTACTGCCGCGTTGTCGATAATCCGATTCGCCACCATCTCCGCGACGTCGGGAAGAATCAACGCCTTGTCCGTGGCGACCGACGCAAGTTTCCACGCCAGTTGATCCGTTTTCGGCAGCGCGATTTTAGAGGGATAGACTTTGACGTGGTGTTTGATCATTGCACGAAAAGACCATTTAGAGCCTCCTCACGTCGGCTCCTACTATCATCGGTTTCAAAAATGACTCGGCTTGCGTTGTAAAAATTTCCCACGGCCGAGTTTGCCCACGAATTTTCCATCGCGCGCAGCGACTTCTCCACGCACCGTGACCACGCTCGGACGGCCTTCAATTTTCCACCCTTCGAACGCGCTGTAATCCACGTTCATGTGCTGCGTTTTTACGGAGATTTTGCCGCGATAATTTGGATCGAAGACGACCAGGTCAGCATCCGCGCCGGGCTGGATGGTCCCTTTGCGCGGGAATAAATCAAACGTTTTGGCCGCCTGCGTGCTCGCGACGTTGACGAACGTGTGTAGATCGATCTTTCCGGTTTTCACGCCGTAGGTGTAGAGCAACTTGATGCGTTCTTCGAGCGACGGAATGCCGTTGGGGATTTTCGTGAAATCATTTTTGCCCATCGGCTTCTGGCCTTTAAAATCAAACGGCGCATGGTCAGTGGCCACGGTTTGAATCAGGCCGTCGCGCAATCCGTTCCACAAAATTTCCTGGTTGCGCTTGTCGCGCAGCGGCGGCGACATCACATATTTCGCGCCTTCAAACTTCGGCTTTTCGGCGTAGGTTTTATCGAGCGTCAGATATTGAATCAGCGTCTCCACACTGACCCGGACACCGCGTTGCCGCGCGGCGATGGCTTCATCCAGCGCTTCCTTGCAACTCAAATGCACGATATAAGTCGCCGCGCCGGTAAGCTCCGCAAAAGTCATCAGGTGATGCACACCTTCCGCCTCGACCGCGGGCGGGCGGCTTTCGTGATGCTGGCCGGGATCGGTCTTTCCGGCGGCCAGCAATTCCTTCTGGCGCTCCGCCACGAGCGTTTCGTTTTCGCAATGCGCGGTAACGATGACGCCAAGTTCCTTCGCCAGCTTGAGCGTGCGATAAAGCTCCGTGTCATCCACGCCAAACGCGCCTTTGTAAGCGAGGAAAATTTTGAAGGAACTGATGCCGCGTCTCACGATTTCGCGAAGCTGTCTCTCCGTGCCGTCATCGAACTTCGTCACGCCCATGTGAAACGAAAAATCGCAGGCGGATTTGCCAACGGCTTGTTTCATCCAAAGCTCAAAGCTCGCGAGCGCGTCATCCTTGCGTGCGGGGCAGCACATCTCGATGAGAGTCGTGGTGCCACCAATCAATGCTGCCTGACTTCCTGTCTCGTAGGTGTCCTTCGAAAACGTGCCCATGAAGGGCAAATAAATATGTACGTGCGGGTCGATGAAGCCCGGGAAGACGAATTTGCCTTTGGCGTCAATCACTTCCGCGTTTTTAGGCGCAGCGATATTGCGATCGATACGCGCAATAGTTTCGCCCTCGCACAGGATGTCAGCGACGTAGCGTTCGCTCGCTGTTACTATTTCACCGTTCTTAATTAGCAGGCTCATAGGATTAAAAATGACGAATAACGAATGACGAATGGCCGAGCGAACATCGAAGCTCCATTTGACATTCGTCATTCGTCATTAGCTTCAGAACGATGAATTTCATCACAGAATTATATTTTCGTGCTTCGCCAAATGCGGCTGAAAATTCGATGTAGCGCATGAGCCTCTCGCCAGATCTCACGCGCCTCAGCCTTCAATGCAGGTTCGGCCACCGCAACCATCCGCAAGAAAAATTTCGTCTCGCGCGATTCTTTTCTGCACGTGCCGATTCGATGTTTGAAATCAGGTTTGGAAACACCGTCATCAGCCTCACAATAATTCGCCCCCACACTCGTTCCGGCTCCAACAATTTGATCAACCAGCCGGTTATTGACCGGGCTCCAAGGTATTTTTTTTGCGAAGACGATAATGGTCTCCCCAAAGCGCGCCGTCCGTTCCTCCAAATCATAAATCAACGGCTCGCCTTCTTCCTGCAAGGCAAATTGATTTTCCCGAGGAAATCCCCAAAAGGACAATTCCTCATCCCGGCAATCTGTCATTCTATTCGTCATTCGTCATTCGTCATTTTTCCCTGTGCCAAATATCGCCCTCGCCATAACTAAACCACCGGCTGGTCGTCACTTTCTGCTGCGTGAAAAACTGCACGCCTTCCCGGCCTTGCATGTGCAGGTCGCCGAAAAAGGAATCGTTCCAGCCATTGAATGGGAACCACGCCATGGACGCCGGCACGCCAATGTTGATGCCGACCATGCCGCAATTGATGCGATGCTTGAACTCGCGCGCAGCTTTTCCGTTGCGCGTAAAAATCGAAGCGCCGTTGCCGAACGGCGAGCGGTTCGCCAATTCGATGGCCGCGTTCAGGTCTTCCATGTGCATCACGTTCAGCACCGGGCCGAAAATTTCCTCGCGCGCAACCGTCATGTCCGTGTTCACCTGATCCAAAATGGTTGCGCCCACAAAAAAGCCGTTGGGCGCGTCGTTGATTTTTACACCGCGGCCATCGGCCGGGATTTTTGCGCCTTCCTTAACGCCCGTTTCGATGAGTTGCAGCACCCGGTCGCGATGCTGGCGCGTGATGACCGCGCCCATGTCCGGTTGCGGGTCGCGGTCCGTGGGGCCGACTTTGATGCGCCGCGTCGCTTCCACGAGCGTCGGCAAAATGGTTTTCTCGGCGGCGCCCACAACGACAGCCGTTGACCCGGCCATGCATCGCTCGCCAGCGCAACCGAACGCGGCTTCGATGACTCCGCGCGTGGAATTCTCCGCGTCCGCATCGGGCATGAGCAAAACGAAATTCTTCGCGCCGCCGTTCGATTGCACACGCTTGCCATGTTTCGCGCCAACTTCGTAAATATATTTTGCGATGGGCGTCGAACCGACGAACGAAATCGCCTTCACCTTCGGATGCGTGAGCAGCGCATCCGCCACTTCGCGTCCGCCATGCACGATATTCAACACGCCTTTGGGCAGACCGGCCTTTTCCAACAGCTTCGCAATTTTTATGGCAGTGAGCGGCACCTTTTCGCTCGGCTTGAGCACGAACGTGTTTCCGCACGCAATGGCAATGGGATACATCCACAGCGGGACCATCGCGGGAAAATTGAACGGCGTGATGCCCACGCACACTCCGAGCGGCTGGCGAATCGCTTCGCAATCAATGCCGCGCGCGATATTTTCCAGCACGTCACCCGTCAGCAATGACGGCACGCCGAGCGAGAACTCGACAACTTCAATGCCGCGCTTCACGTCCCCCCGCGATTCCACCAGCGTCTTGCCATGCTCACGCGTGTTGCTGCGGACGAGGTCATCGAAATTTTCTTCGAGCAACGTCTTGAAGCGCGCCAGGATGCGGGCGCGCTCGACGGGAGGCGTTTCCATCCAGGCCGGAAACGCGGCAGCGGCGGCATCGACCGCGGCATTGACTTCCGCGGCATTGCCGACCGGACATTCGGCGATCACCTCGCCACTCGAAGGATTGTGGACGGGTGTGCCGGAAGTTTTAGATTGGATCCATTCGCCGCCGACGAATAACGGGCAGGACTCGGTCATTGGAAGCATAATTAATTCAACGATTTTCCACGTTCCCTTTTTGAGGCTTAGCTTTGCCCGCCCGCCAAAGCATCTGACTGTTTCACAAAATCATCCCCGCGCCATTCCGCGTCATTCTTCACAGTCTTCGCGGCCGTAGCGGCTTTCTGGGCCGCTTTGCGTTCCGCCTGTCGCTTCACCAGATCGGCGTGCGTCGTGAAATAATCGAGGCTTTTGCCTTTGAAATCAGACGGCTTTTCGAATTTGTGTTTTTCCATGAACGCCAGCAACTGCTCGCACAGCGGCTTCACATGCTCGTAACCGAATTTCATCACGCCCGTGCAAACCTGCACCGTGTCCGCGCCCAGCAAAATAAACTCTGCCGCGTCGTTGCCGGTTTCCACACCGCCGATGGCCGAGAGCGAACGTCCCGGAAATTCCTTGCGGATAACCTGCGCGATTTCCATGACCATGCGCAACGCAATCGGTTTCACGGAGCGCGAGGAATAACCGCCCGGCGTCGTGAAGCCTTCGACGCACGGTTCCGGCCGGAGCGTATCGAGATTGACTCCCATGACGCTGCGAATCGTGTTGATCGCACTGATGCCCGTCGCACCGCTTTTCAAGGCGGCTCGGCTCGGGTCTTCGATGTGCGTCACGTTCGGCGTCATTTTCGCCCAAACCGGCTTTTTTGCCGCGCTCATGACCCAGCCGACCACTTCGCGCAGGATTTCCGGATTTTCTCCCATGGCCGCGCCCATCTTGCGCTCGGGCAACCCGTGCGGGCAGGAGAAATTCAGCTCAAATCCATCCACGCCGGCGTCCTGGCATTTTTCCACAATCTCAATCCACGCGTCCTTTTTATATTCCTCCATGATGGAAGCAATCAGCACGCCCTGGGGAAACTGGTCTTTGCATTTTTTAAATTCATCCATCCACAGCTTGAACGGCCGGTCGCTGATCAGCTCGATATTTTCCCAGCCGATCACTTCACCATCCGCCGCATGAAGCTTGGCGTAACGCGGCGTGACGTTAACGACCTTCGAAGCGTCGAGGCTGATGGTTTTCGCGATGACCGCGCCCCACCCTTCCTGAAACGCCTTGGTGATGACGTTCAGATTTGTTCCGGGCGGCCCGGAGCCGATGACGAACGGATTGGGGAGGTTGAGACCATCCACTGTGGTTACTAAACTGGACATGGCATGAATTTTAAGGCACGAGCGCGCAAAATGGAATAGAAAATACGCGCTTAACCGGCGTAGCAGCCGACGTGAGAAGGCTCTAACTTTTTCCGCGCGGAAATAGTATGAGCCTCCTCACGTCGGCTCCTACAGGAATCATTTCGCGCCGTCGTCCCGTCTTCCGATCATTCGTTCGAGCTTTTCCAATCGCTGTTTCAACTCCGTGATCTCCGTTTCCTTCTGTTTCAATTCACCGCGCTCTTCCTCCAATTTCTGGTTCAGACCTTGAATCGCCGCCAGCGCCACGCCGTCGGCGTCCACCATGCTGATGTGTTTGTCATCCATGCCCACATTAAAGGCGGCGTAAAAATCCTGCGCCATCGGGCCCAGGTGCATGACGCCGGTGTCTGCCTTATAGTTCCATCGCGTGATGGGCATCGCCGCGACGTGATCGAGAATCTCCAGGGAATTTACCGGCGCGAAGTTTTCCTTCACATTCCGGTCGCTGGAACCGGTGACCGTGCCGCTGGCGAGAATGTTTCCGATCACGTGCAATCTTGCCTGCGGGCTATTGGTGCCGATGCCGACATTGCCATTGTTATCAATTGTCATCTGCCTGGTCAGCGGGAAACCAGCGCCCGCCTTGGTATAGAACGAGAGAAAGCCAAAGCCATCGTTGAATGAAGACATTATCGCACCCTCACCGGTGGGAACATTGTACTGAAAACCCAGCCCGGTAAATTTCGTCAGGTCGATGCCGGTATTCCCAAAGACGAGAAGACCCGAAGTGGTGTTGCTACCCGTGAGGAAGGTATTCACTCCGGTGAATTCCTGGCTGCGGTTCAGGAACGCCACATTGGCCGACAACCGCGCGTCCGGCAGCGTGCCGCTCGAAATATTACCAGCGTTAAGGGACGTGAGTCCCGAGCCGTTGCCGGTAAAGCTGTTTCCCACATTGTTCAAAGTGACAGCGCTGGAATAGGTGCCGGATAACTGGCTGTTTAGGAGGCTCCCGCTCAACTGGCTGAAGCTCATTCCACTCAAGCTCGAGCCACTGCCGCTGAAATTGTTCGCGATGATGGTGCCGTTGACGTGCAATGCCGCCTGCGGATTGTTGGTGTTGATGCCGACGCCGTTCAGGGCGCGAATCAGGAACTGGTTGGAACTGGTGGAACCGAAACCGAAGTTTGCCGGCTCAAAATCCGACCAGACAAACGTGCCGTCGTGATTCGCGCTGGCGTGGTAGCCCGCCGCCATCGAAAATTGCCCGAACGCGCGATTGCTTTCCCCGCCGTCAATGACCGAAGCCCATCCGCTGGCGAAATTGTTGTCCCCAGCGCCCATGAACGCCAGCACGCCATAGTTCGTGTTGAACAATCCACCGACGATTGTGCTGTTGTTGACGGCCGCGGCATTCCCCTGCCCGCCCACAACTGTCGAAAGAATCCCATTGGCCCAATTGGCTGCGCCGCCGCCGATGAAACTGTAAGTCCCGCTGTTGCTGTTGCCAGTGCCGCCAGAGATCGTTGATAGGTTCCCTCCAGGGCCGACGACATTGTATGATCCGCCCGCAATCGTGACATCGAGCGCGTTGGAGGAAATCGTATTCGTCCACCCCCCGGCGATGATGGAATTGAAAGCGCCTCCTTGAATCGTATTCCCGTACCCGCCGCCAATCGTCGATGAAAACGCGCCCGCCTGAATCGTATTGTTCGCGCCGCCGGAAATGGTCCCATCGCCGGAATTCACGCCAATGGAATTTACTTCTCCCCCGCCGATGACAGACGAACTCGCGTTGATCAAGTTGAAGTCTCCCGCGCCGATGAAGGATACGGAACCGTTATTGGTATTGGCAAAGCCGCCCACAATCACTGCGTCCGAGCCATTGCTCAAAATCAAATTTTGAAAACCGCCACCGATGAATGAGGCGGAATACTGCACCAGGATCGAATTGTTGCCGCCACCGGCGATGGTCGATTCAAAATTGTTGTCCCCAACGATGTTTAAATATCCGCCGCCAATAACGCTCTCAAAATTGTTGCTGCGAATCGTGTTCTGAAAACCACCGGCAATGACCGATTCGAAAGAACCAACCCCGTTCGAGTTGTAGAAACCACCGCCGATGAACGACCCGCCTGCATTAGTTTGAATCACATTCTGGTAGCCGCCGCCGATGACCGAGTAATCCGCTCCCGGCTGCACGAGGTTCTGAAAGCCGCCGCCGACCGCCCCATAGTTGGCTTGGTTCGTATGGAACTGCCCTCCAAGGATGGTCGCGAAGTTTCCGCCGGAAACATTTACCGCGCCGCCGAGAATGGTCCCGCCGTAGCCCATGACCATGTTGTGATAACCACCCGCGATCACACCATAGTTGCCGTTGTTCGTGACGACATTGGGCTGGATTTGACCCTGGTAGAGAGTGACCGATCCGCCGCCGCCGATTGTCACCCCGGGCAAACCGGGCTGAACATA
>DASXHY010000351.1:0-4119 GCA_036488095.1 Verrucomicrobiia bacterium
CACAGAAACAAAACGGTGATTAGAAGTACACAATACGGGCGTCTTGGCGTAGGCATAATCCGGAAAATGCTGTTCGTGGCAACTTTATCACCACCTTTTTTTGGAATCAATAGCGCCCAACAATTTGCACAAATGAAACGCGGTTTGAGGCGCTACCGCCCGATTAACCCTATTTGAAGTGAAATGGTTTTGGAAAGGCTGTAAGCCGAATTTTGTCTTCGCCCTTGCGAGCGGAGAGAATCATTTGTCTCAGCAGCCAGTACCCGGGACCCGTTCGCTTTCGCGAAACGTGGAGCGGGCAGCTCCAAGGTCCCCTATTTGGCCTTGCACCCGATGGGGTTTGCCGTGCCTCGTCGCTTGCGCTTCGAGCGGTGGTCTCTTACACCACCTTTTCACCCTTACCATTGTAGCGGCGATCTATCACCGCCGCCATCCCTGGCAGGCGCTCATAGAACGCCGCTACAATGGCGGTATATTCTCTGTGGCACTTTCCGTCGGGACGCCTCGCGGCGTCGCCTCCCGCGTGTATCTCCGACGAAATCGGAGTTACGCGGCATCGCGCCCTATGGAGTTCGGACTTTCCTCCCTCGGCTTGCGCCGAAAGCGATTCTCCGCCTTTCCAAAACCGAGGGGAGTATAGCGGCCCGGAGGGGTAAAAACAACCTTTGAGAAGAAGTTAAATGGGTTAAATGAGGAAAGGTCCCACCCATTTAACAATTTAACCAATTACTTATTTAACCGCTCAGTCCACCACAGCCAAATCCATATCGCGCGTGTAGTAGAGAATGCGGCCGCAATTGATGCACGAGACGAGTTCATTCTGGGCCTGGCAGGTCACGATGAGCTGGGTTGGCAATTTCATGTGGCAGCCGCCGCAAACACCGTGCTGCACGCCGACGACGACATTTCCGCCTTTGCTCTTCATGAGGCGCTCGTAACGGTTGCGGGCGCTGTCATCCACCGCGGCGGCGAGTTCCTCGCGGTTGGCGGTGAGTTGGGCCAATTCCTTCTTCAAACTTTCCTCGCGGGCGGCGAGCTGCCCAATCTGGCCATCCATCAGTTTTTTTGCGTCAGCGGCAAGGCCGGTTGCGCGAGCCACTTCTTTTTGCGCGGCTTCCCCCTGCTCCATCAATTCGATTTCCTGGTCTTCAATTTTGACGATGGCGGCTTTGCAACCTTCGATTTCGTGAGCGAGCGCGCGGTATTCCTCGTTCTTGCGGGTTTGAAGCTGTTGATTGGCGTATTTTTCGATTAGCCCCTTCTTAGCCTGCACTTCCAGATCGAGGTCTTTGCGGCGGGATTCCAGTTCTTTGACTTTGAGCTTGGCTGCGTCCAAACCGCTTTGGGCGCCGGTGGCTTTGGATTTGAGCACCTGGCGTTCGGGTTCGATGTGTTCCAGCTCCGATTTAACGCGGTGAATTTGTTTATCCCGGTCCTGGAGAATCAGCAGTTTTTCAATCGTCTCAAACATTCGTGAACTTTCTATGAATATCGCGAAATAAAACCTATCCGGCGCGCGCGGGCAAGTCAATGCGCGGAATTGAAGGGCCGGTTAAATGGTTAAAATGAGCAGATGCGTGCGCCCTCACATAACGGAACGATTCATTTCAAACCGCAGATGGACGCAGATTCTAAACGGAGCGAAGGCCCCCTCTTGCACATATGCGCCCGCTGAAAGTCAATGCGGACGACCAAATAAGCAATCCATCCTCCCCGTCCCATCTGCGTTTATCTGCGTCCATCTGCGGTTTAACCCTTTAACTTCCCCGCCCCACTTCGCCCGAGTTGACTCGCGGCGCTACGCCGGTAAGTTACGGCGAGGCAATCTATGAGAATTCTCCTAACACTGGTCGTAGGCGTTGCGATTGGAATTGCGGCGGTGTGGTATTTCAATCACGACAAAAACAACTCGCAGTTCCGCAGTGCGGGCGAGGAAATTAAAAACACGGCGCAATCGGCCGGAAATGCGTTGAGTGATAAATTGAAGTCGTGGCGGCTGGACCCGGACACCATTTCCGACGAATTGAAGCGCACCGGCCGTGTCGTTCGCGACAAGGCGAATCAAGCGGGACAGGCCCTCAAGGACGCGACGGCGGATGGACGGGTCACGGCGGCGATCAAGGCGAAGTACGTGAAGGACTCCGATCTTTCGGCGTGGGACATCCATGTCAGCACCACGGATGGCGTGGTGACCCTGTCGGGCACGGTGTCGTCGCCGGACCAGATCGGCAAGGCGATGGGGCTCGCGCTGGATACCGACGGCGCGCGGCAGGTCATTTCGACGCTCCAGGTAAAACCGAAAAGCTGATTTGATGACAGCGATTGAATCCACCGTGAACCCCGCAAGCCTCGCGTTCGTGGAGGATCTGTATGAAAACTTTTTGCGAGATGCCTCGTCGGTCTCGCCAGAGTGGCGGGAATATTTTTCGCAACTGGCCAATGGGGAATTGAAGTCTTCGCAAGCGCGATTCGGGCCGTCGTTTAAACCGGCAAGTCTATTCAACCCCTCTGGCGGCGGTCGCGTAACCGGGGCCGGCGAGACGCCGGCACTCCAAGGCGTTCCGGACGGGATACAGGACCGGATTTACATGCTGATTCGGGTGTACCGCATGCGAGGACATCGCATTGCGCACATTGATCCGCTGGGACGCATTCCGCCGACGCCCAAGGAACTGGAGCCCGAGTTTTTCGGTTTCACGGCAGCAGACATGGATTTGCCGGTCCGCAGTGAGACCTATCAATACGATGGGGCGCTGACGCTCGGCCAGTTGCTCCGGCGCCTGCGCAATACTTATTGCCGCTCGATCGGCGTCCAATACATGCACATTGACGAGCTCAACGTGCGGCGCTGGCTGCAACGGCGGATGGAAGCGACCGAGAACCGCACGCAACTGACGCGCGAGGAACAATTGCGCATCCTGACGCGGCTCACGGATGCGGCAACGTTCGAGGAATTTATTCGCAAAAAATTTGTGGGCGCGAAAACTTTTTCACTCGAAGGCTCGGAGAGTTTGATTCCGTTGCTGGATTTGGCGATTGAAAAAGCGGGCGAGCAAGGCGTGCGGGAAATCGTGGTGGGCATGGCGCATCGGGGCCGGCTGAATGTGCTCGCGAATATTATCGGCAAAAGTGCGCGGCAAATCTTTCGCGAGTTCGCGGACACGGGCTGGAAGTCGTCGCCGGGCCGCGGAGACGTGAAATATCATCTCGGGCACAGCGCCGAGTGGACGACGTCCGCCGGCAAAAAAATTCAGCTCGCGCTGTGCTTCAATCCCAGTCATCTCGAGCTGGTGAATGGCGTGGCGCTGGGGCGCGCGCGGGCGCGGCAGGATTGCGCGGGTGACACGGACCACTCGCGTTCGCTGGCGTTGTTGATACACGGCGATGCTTCTTTCGCGGGCGAGGGTGTGGTGCAGGAGACATTGAACCTGAGCCAGCTTCCCGGTTATCGCGTTGGCGGGACGCTGCATGTGGTGGTGAACAATCAAATCGGTTTTACGACCGGACCAACGGAGGCGCGCTCGACACAATACGCGACCGATGTGGCGAAGATGTTGCAGAGCCCGATTTTCCATGTGAACGGCGAGGACCCCGAAGCGGTGGCGCAAGTGGTGCGGCTGGCGATGGATTTCCGGCATGAGTTCCAGCGCGACGTGGTGATTGATATGTATGGGTATCGGCGGCTCGGCCACAACGAAAGCGATGAGCCGACGTTTACACAGCCGGTGCTTTACCGCGCGATTGCCGAACGAAAAACGGTCCGTGAAGGTTACCTGGATCATTTGTTGCAATTGAGAGAAGTGACACGCGACGAGGCGGACGAGATTGGGGCAAAACGGCGCGAGGCTTTGGAAAAGGAATTGTCGCAGTCGCAGAAGGAAATTGCGGGGGACGGTGTGAAGGCGGACGCGGCGGACATTTCAGGAAACGGCGCGCGCGGAGCGACGCGCCCTACCATCGTGGGAGGCGATGAGCCGGCGGGTGACGAAATGCAAACGGGTGTGGCGAAAGAGAAACTGTCGGCGATGCTGGAGTCGCTGAGTCGCGTGCCGGAGAAGTTTCATCCGCATCCCAAGCTCAAGAAATTTTTGCAGGGGCGCGAGCAAATGGCCAGGGGCG
>DASXHY010000384.1:0-5088 GCA_036488095.1 Verrucomicrobiia bacterium
TCCCCGCGAGCCTTTTTATTCCATACTTGTGCTTTGAACAGATAACCCTCGGCCCGCGAGGACGCTCGCCCCACCAGCCCTGGACTCCTCCTAGAATTCTTATAGCTTTCTCTCCTTTTTTTGCGACACTGCGCGGCGTGATGAGTCCGTTAATCAAACTCCTGCTCGAAGGCGGCAGCCTAAGCACCGCGCAAATGGCCCAGGTGCTGAACCTGCCCGAAGCCGAAGTCAATCAGCAGTTGGACCAGTTGCGCAAAGACCGCGTCCTGCTCGGCTGGCGTCCCGTCCTCAATCTGGCCGATGAAGACACCGGCATCGTCCGCGCCGTCATCGAAGTCCGCATCACGCCGGAACGCGGCGGCGGATTCAATCGCCTCGCGGATCGCATCAGCCGTTTCGACGAAGTTGAATCCTGCTATCTCATGTCCGGCGGCTACGATTTGCTCGTGTTCGTCGGCGGGTCGAGCCTGCAAAAAGTCGCCGCGTTCGTATCGGAAAAACTTTCCACCATTGAAGGCGTCCTCTCCACCGCCACGCATTTCCTGTTGCGCTCTTACAAGGAGCAGGGCTTTTTGCTCGATATCAAGCCGGAGGAAAATGACCGGCTGAAAGTCGCCCCCTAAGCGACTTTAGACCCTGGACTTTGGACCCTGGACTAAATGGACACCACCCGTTACATCGCCAAACACGTTATCAACCTGCCCCGCTCAGGCATCCGCGACTTTTTTGAAATTGTCGCGAAGATGAAAGACGTGATTTCGCTCGGCATCGGCGAACCGGATTTCGACACGCCCTGGCACATTCGCGAAGCCGCCATTTACGCGCTTGAAAAGGGCAAGACCCATTACACCTCGAACCTCGGCCTCATCGAGCTGCGCCGCGCCATCAATCGCTACGTCGAAAAAAACTTCAGCATCAGCTATCGGCCGGAGGACGAAATCCTGGTCACCGTCGGCGTGAGCGAGGCGCTCGACATCGCCTTTCGCGCGCTCGTGAATCCCGGCGACAAGGTAATGTTCCACCAGCCGTGTTACGTGAGCTATCACCCCAGCATCACGCTCACGCACGGCGTCGCGGTCCCGGTGCCGACTTACGCAAAAGATAATTTCGCGCTCACCGCCGAAGCGCTCAAGGCCGCGTGGGAGCCGGGCTGCAAATTGCTCATGCTCAACCTGCCGTGCAACCCGACCGGCGGCACGTGCAATCGCGCCCAGCTCGAAGCCATCGCGAAATTCGCAGTCGAAAAAGATTTGCTCGTGCTGAGTGACGAGATTTATTCCGAGCTCACCTTTGACGGCGAGCATGTGAGCATCGCCAGTTTGCCCGGCATGAAAGAGCGCACGATTTTCCTGCACGGCTTTTCCAAGGCCTTCGCGATGACCGGCTGGCGCATCGGCTACGCCTGCGGCCCCGCGACGCTCATCGAAGCCATGATGAAAGTGCATCAATACTCGATGATGTGCGCCTCGATCATCAGTCAGGAAGGCGCGATTGAAGCCTTGCTGCGCGGCGAGGACGGCATGAAAACCATGCGCGACCAATATCATCGCCGCCGGGATTTCATCGTGCGCCGCCTGAATGAAATCGGCCTGAAATGCCACATGCCGCGCGCCTCGTTTTACGCATTCCCTTCCGTCGAAGCCACCGGCATGAACGAAAAAGATTTTGCATTGGGCCTATTGAATGCCGAGCGAGTCGCCATGGTCCCCGGCACCGCATTCGGCCCGAACGGAGCCGGATTTTGCCGCGCATGCTTCGCCACCGGCTACGATCAACTTATCGAAGCGAGCGATCGGATCGAACGGTACGTTCAAAGCCTCGGGAAAAAATAACGTCTGAAAGTCTTTCCACTACGGCTTCCGGCGCGTCAGTTGTTCCGAGTTCAATCCATTGCAAGTTCAACTGCCTCCGAAACCACGTCATCTGCCGTTTAGCAAACTGGCGCGTTTTGATCTTCACCAACTCAATCGTTTCCGAAAGCGAGCGTTCGCCGCGTAGATGTTCCACCACCTGCCGATAACCCAATGCCTGCATCGCGGTTTTGTTCTGCGCCAGGCCATGCTCCAATAATCGGCGCGTTTCCTCCACCAACCCCCGCGCGAACATCGCGTCCACGCGCACGTCAATCCGCGCGCGGAGATCTACGGGATTTCGCGAGAAGCCGATGAGATGCGCCACAGTCCGGAGCGCCGGCGTCTCGCCGGCCTGTTTCGCGTCTGCATTGACTTGCCGGCGGGACGCCGGCGCTCCCTCGGATTTCCATTCCGCCCTTTGCTCAGAAAATTTCCGTCCCGTCAATCGAATCACTTCCACCGCGCGAATCACACGCCTCGCATTTTTGCGATCGATTTTTTCGTAGGTGACCGGATCGCGTTCCGCCAATTCCGCCAGCAACTCTGCCAGCGGCGTTGCCTCCAATTCCGCGCGCATTTTTTCATCCGCCGGCGGCGCTTCGCCAATCCCTTCCAGGAACGCTTTGAAGTAAAGTCCGGTTCCGCCGCAAAAAATCGGCACGTGCCCGCGCGATTGAATCTTAGTCACTGCTGCGGTCGCCAACCGGACGAACTGCGCCGCATCGAATGACTCCGTTAAATCCACGACATCGATCAAATGATGTCGCACGCGAGCGCGTTCCGCGGGTGAAGGTTTCGCCGTGCCGATGTCCAGCCCGCGATAAACCTGCATCGAATCCACCGAAATAATTTCGCCGCTAATTTTTTCCGCGAGCAATAAAGCAATTTCAGATTTGCCCACCGCCGTCGGCCCGGCGAGGAAGATGCATTGAGGATGGAGAATGGAAGATGGAGGATGGATGTAGGATGTTTTTGCCATCTTCTATCCTCGATTCTCTATACTCTGGTATTCATGCCGCCGTGCGCCGGAAGCGTTGCAAAAAAGCCCACAAGCCCACGCCCGCCGCGAAAATCCCGATGCTCACCAATTGCGCGGGCGTCAGATGCAGCACGCCGTGGATGTGCACCGGCGAATAATCCCCCCGAAACGATTCCACGATCGAGCGCGTCACCGCGTAGCAGAGCAGGTAAGTTGCAAAAACCTGGCCGTCGAATTTTTTGCGCCGGTAAAGCCACGCGAGCCCGATATACAAAATCAAATTCAAGAGCGCGTCGTAAATTTGAGTGGGATGCACCGGAAACGTGGGCGCGCCGTTCAAGTTGCCCGGCGGATAACTGATGGCCCACGGCATATCGCAAGCGCGCCCATAGCAGCATCCGTTCAGCAAACAACCGATCCGGCCGAACACATAGCCCAGCGCAATGCTCGGCGCGAGGACGTCCGCCAATTTCCAGAGCGCAATATGCTTTATACGCGCGTAAAGAATCCCCGCGAGTGAGGCACCGATCAGCCCACCGTAAAAAACCAAACCGCCGTTCCACACCGCGAACACCTCCCAGAACGGCCGTCCGGCGAATTCCTCCTGCCAATAAGTCATTACGTGCAGCGCGCGCGCGCCGATGATCGTCCCCACAATCAGCCACGGTCCGATATCGAGAATTTTTTCCGGCGCAATGCCTTCGCGCAAACCGCGCCGGCTCGCCGTCCACAGTCCGGCGATAAACGCGATGGCCATCATCACGCCGTACGAACGGATGGTGAACGAACCGATATGAAATGCAATTGGATGCACGCCTAAAGCTTAAACGTAAAATTCGAAATGTGAAGAAATTGCTCTGAACTGCGGGCCGCGTCAAATTTCGCTAACGTAGGACAGGCGTCTCGCCTGTCTCCAACTGTTTCAATGCGTAGATCGAAAAATGGAGACAGGCAAGATGCCTGTCCTACGTCCATTGCCACCGTCAATTCGTCGCCACCGCGCGCGCATTCGTCAGGACCGGCCGGCCAGGCCCCGAGCGCAACGGCCGAATCACCGGCGTCAGCGGCATAATCGGCGCGACATTCACCAACTGGCGCCATTTATCGCGTTCTTCCGGCGTCATCTCGCGCCAGCGCTCGGCGTTCTTCAAAAATTGCTGCCGTTCGGCGATGCTCATGCCGGCGAACTTCTCAAATGAACTTATGCATTGCGCCCGCTGCTGGAGCGTCAAATTCCCATAGGAGTTTAGCGTGCTTTCCATCTCTCGCCGTTCTTCATCGGAAAGAGTGTTGAGCGCCTCTTCTTTTTCATCGGGCGTCAGTTTAAAAAATTGATTGAAACCAATCAGCGCTTTCTGCCGTTGCGCCTCGGACATTTCCTGCCAGCGATCCAGTCCCTGTTCCAATACCTTCCGCCGATCGGCAGGAATGGTCCGGAGAATGGCGCTGCGTTCCTCGGGAGTCGCCGATGAAATCTGTGAAAAATAGCCCGCAATCACATCGTCGTTCGTGAACTGTGCCTGCAACAGCGGCGGCAACAAATCCCACTGCCCAAGCCTCTCCTGCACCTGCGTGCGCAGCTCCTCGGGGATTCGCGCCAGCGCCGGCGCGCGATTAGTCCGCGGCTCATCCATCAGCGGACGCAAATACCAGCGCAATTCCGTCTCCCGCAGCCGCAGTTCGCGCAGCGGCTCCGGCAAAATCTCGTATTCTTCCAGCTTTTCCAGGATGCGCTTTTGGATGTCCGGCGGGCGAATCGCGATCGCCGCTTTGCGTTGCTCGGGCGACATCGCCAGCAATTCGCGAAAAAGCGCCACCGGGGATTTGGCCGCCGTGGAGGGCGCGTCATTGCTAGCCGGTTGCGCTGGCAGCGAAAAAGAAAACAAGGCCGCCGCGCTTGCCAAGGCTAAAACTGTTCGCCGGAACGAACTCATTTCATCAAGGCGATGATTTCCGTATCCGGCCCCGGTGTGGAACTGATCTGGCGGATGGTGTCGAAGTCCTGCAAAATTTCCGGGCCGGGCAGCGAAGACACGCCCGCCACGATCTTGACGCCCTGCACCGCTTCCGCCCGCTTTGTGGCCACGTGCTCGTGATAGGTGAGGAGTCCCGCGCCAAAAATGACCGCCGCCACCGCCGCGCGCGGCAACAAGGAACGCAAAAACCACGCGGACCGCGATACTTTCGGACGGCTGGCGGCAACCGTTTCGCGTTGCACCGCTTGCAACACTCGCGCCGTAAAATTGCTCGAAACTG
>DASXHY010000403.1:0-9443 GCA_036488095.1 Verrucomicrobiia bacterium
GGCGGGACTCCGCGCTTTAATTCAATATCCGTGGAAATTTCTCCCAACCTGTGCGAATTATCCTCATGGAAAAATTAACCTCCGCCCAAATCAAAACCGCGCTCGCTTCCGTGCCGGACTGGAAGAAAAAAGGCGCGGCCATCACCCGCACATTCCAATTCAAGGACTTCCCGCCCGCCATCAAATTCGTGAACGCCGTCGCCAAACCCGCTCAAAAAGCAAACCACCATCCGGACATTGACATCCGCTGGAACAAGGTCACGCTCACCTTGTCCACCCACGATGCCGGGGGACTCACGCAGAAAGATTTTAGTCTGGCCAAGCAGTTTGACCGCCTCTAGTCTCCGCCTCGCCCGGGAAAGCATTCAGAATTTCCTCGCGCGAGATTTATGGCTACAAACGACGTTCAAGAAGCACAGGCTGTATTCAAAAAACATTTCGGCCACACACCCACTCACGTGGTGCACGCGCCCGGCCGCCTCGAATTGCTCGGCAACCACACCGATTACAACGACGGGCTGGTGATGTCCCTCGCGGTGGACAAATACATCATCATGACCTCCTCGCCGCGCACCGACGGTAAAATTGAGTTGGTCTCGTCGGCGTTTCCCGGAAAGGAAATTTTTTCATCCGATGAACTTAAAAAAAATCCCGACGCGTCCTGGGCCGATTACGTCAAAGGCGTCCTCGATCAATTGCGCAAACGCGGCGTGAGTTTCAACGGCTTTAATGCCGCCATCCACGGCACCATTCCCATGGGCGCGGGCATGAGCAGCAGCGCAGCGCTCGAAGTCGCAACCGCGCTCACCGTTCGCAAATTGTATCCCTTCGGCCTCTCTGCGACCGGCCTGGTCGCCCCGCCGCAGAAGAATCCCAAAGGCGAACTCCCGCTCGCGTCGCAATCCGAGAAGCTCGAAGTTGCCAAAGTTTGCCGCGCCGCGGAAAATCAATTCGTCGGCGTGAATTGTGGCATCCTCGACCAGATTTCCTCGCTGTTCGGCAAAGCCTCCAGCGTCATTGATATTGATTGCAGTTCCCTTGTAGTCGGCAATTCCCCGATGCCGGGCGAAGCCGTCATCGTCTGCAATTCCGGCGTCAAGCACGCGCTTGTCGGCGGCGAATACAACGAGCTCCGCCAGAATTGCGAGAACGCCGCCAAAAAGCTGGGCGCAAAATTTCTCCGGACCGTGGACCTCAAAACCGTTGAAGCGAACAAATCAAAACTCACCCCGCGCGAATACGAATGTGCGCGGCATGTGGTCAGCGAAATCGCCCGCGTCGTCGCCGGCGAACGCGCGTTGCGCGACGGCGATCACCAGCAATTCGGCCAATACATGTTCCAAAGTCACGAAAGCTCGCGCGATTATCTCAAGAACAGCACCAAGGAATTGGACATTCTCGTCGCGCTCGCACGCAAAGCCCCCGGCATCCTCGGCGCGCGCCTGACCGGCGGCGGTTTTGGCGGCGCGACCATCAATCTGGTGTCCCATCATCAAGCCCAACCGTTCATGGACTTCATGTCCCGCGAATACGAAAAGCAAACCGGCGTCAAAATGACACCGCTGGTCTGCCAGATCGTCGACGGCGCCGCCTAAGCCCGGAGCGCCGGCGCTCCGGGAATTCGTTGAACGAACCGCTCTTCGTCGCGGTCAAATCCACCATGGATGCCAAAACTCTCCGTGCCCGCGCGCAACAATTGTGGCGCAAAGAATTCCGCCCCCTATTGATCACGGCCCTGGTCGTCTTCGCCGCCCGTTCGTCCTTTGCCGATTGGAACACCGTGCCCACCGGCTCGATGAAACCGACCATCCTGGAAGGGGATCGCGTTTTCGTGAACAAGCTCGCGTACGATCTCAAGGTTCCCTTCACCACCTTGCACCTTGCCGAATGGAGCGCGCCGCACCGCGGTGACATCGTCGTATTTTTTTCGCCGAAGGACGGCACGCGCCTGGTCAAGCGCACCGTCGGCCTGCCCGGCGATACCGTGGAACTGCGCAACGACCAACTCATCATCAACGGCGCGGCGGTCGCCTACCAACCCATCGCGGAAGATTTGCTTGGTGACGTGAGTCAAACGGACCGCGCCAATTCCGTCTATGCCTCGGAGCAACTGCCCGGACGCACGCATCTCGTGGCCGGAATTCCCGCCGTGTCCGCCATGCGCAACTTTGGTCCCATCACCGTGCCGGCAAATTGTTATTTCATGATGGGCGACAATCGCGACAACAGCTTCGACTCGCGTTATTTCGGTGCGGTGCCGCGAAACCGGATTGTGGGCCGCGCGACGGCGGTGGTCGCTTCGCTGGATTCCGCGCATCATTGGCGCCCGCGCTGGGACCGGTTCTTCTTCTCGCTGGACCACGAATCGCAACCGGGAAAATGAATAGGCAATGGAGAAAATGAAATTAGGTACAGAGCGAAAGAAAACAGGCCACAGAGCAAATGAAATAGTAGGGCAAATCAAATGAAGGAGTGGCCGCCGTCACGTGGCTGATGTCGCGCAGATGCAAAAATGAAGGCGTAGCCGCGAAAGAACGCTTTCAAAATCCAGATCTCAGGAATTTTTCTCGACAGAATTATCTGGTAATATTAAAATTGAACCGTGCCATTTGACACCCACAATAAAATAACAGTTTTTGACTCAAAGGAAAAATTTGCATAGCCGAGAAGACGCAGCCGCGAAAAACTTAGTTCACCCAAACAAATCCATCTGCGGCGGCGGTGCCAGCGACTTGAGCTTGTCGCGATCCTGCTGACGGCGCTGAGACTGCCGCACCGTGCCTTCGGGCGTGAGTTCGGAGTCTTCGAGATTGCGCAAAATTTCCTTCGCGCGCTCCAGCACCGGTTTTGGCACGCCGGCCAGTCGCGCCACCTGGATGCCGTAACTCTTGTCCGTGCCGCCCTCTACGATTTTCCGTAGAAACACGATTTGATCGTGCCACTCGCGCACGGCCACGTTGAAATTTTTCAAGCGCGGCAATCGCGCCGCGAGCTCCGTCAATTCGTGATAATGCGTGGCAAATAAAGTTTTTGCGCCAACCTGGTTGTGCAAATGCTCCACGATTGACCACGCAAGGCTCAACCCATCGAACGTGCTCGTGCCGCGGCCGATTTCATCCAGCACGATGAGACTGCGCGCGGTCGAGTTGTTCAAAATATTCGCCGTCTCGCACATCTCCACCATGAAGGTGCTCTGGCCGCGCGCAAGGTCGTCGCTGGCGCCGATGCGTGTGAAAATGCGATCCACCAAATCAATGCGCGCCTCAGCCGCGGGAATGAACGACCCGGTATGCGCCAGCAACGCCAGCAGCGCCACCTGCCGAATGTAAGTGCTTTTGCCCGCCATATTCGGCCCCGTGATGAGCGCAATTTGCGCCAACGTGCGGCCGGCATCTTGCCGGCCTCCGGTGCCACCCTGAATGCCCGCCAGCTCCGTATCATTCGGCACAAACCGTTCCTCGCTTAAATTCTGTTCCAGCACCGGATGCCGCCCATCGCGAATATTCAACACGCCTTCATCGCGAATCTGCGACCGGCAATAGCCAAACAGCCGCGCCGTTTCCGCGAACGCGCCGAGCACGTCCAATTGCGCGAGCGCGGCCGCCGTGCGTTGAAGCTGCGGCAACTGCCCCAGCACCTCCTCGCGCACGCGCTGGAAAAGTTCGTATTCCAGTTTCACACTGCGTTCCTCGGACCCAAGAATTTTGCCCTCCATTTCCTTCAACTCGGGCGTGATGAACCGCTCGCCGGTGGCCACCGTCTGTTTGCGGACATAATGCGCCGGAACCTTGTCGAGGTTCGACTTCGTGACTTCGATGTAATAGCCGAAGACGGAATTGAACCGCACCTTGAGCGACGCAATGCCCGTCCGCGCGATTTCGTCCATCTGCAATTTCGCAATCCAATCCTTGCCACCGCGCTGGGCGACCCGCAACTCATCAAGATCGGTGCTGAACCCGTCGCGAATGATGCCGCCCTCCTTGATCGCCAGCGGCGGCTCGTCCACAATCGCGCGCGCAATCAACTCCACGAGGTCCGGCATTTCCGCCAGTTGCGATTCCAACTCAAAAAGTAGGACAGGCGTCTCGCCTGTCTCCATTTTCTTTGTTTCCTTTGTAATCGGAAATTCTTTTACTTCATTCGGAGACAGGCTGGAAGCCTGCCCTACGTTTTTCAAAATTCCTTTCACCGCCGGGATTTGCTCCAGCGCCGTTCGCAACGAACCGAGGTCCCGCGCATTCCCGCTGCCGGAACTCAGCCGCCCAATCGTCCGTTCCAAATCGCGCACGCTCGCGAGTTGCGCGCGAAAACCCTCCAACGCCGCGGAATTCCCCGCAAAAGTTTGCACCGCCCCCTGCCGCCGCTGAATCGGCTCGACCGCCGCCAGCGGTTGCGAAAGCCAATCGCGCAATCGCCGCGCGCCCATGGGTGTGACCGTGCGATTCAGCGCGCCGTAAAGGCACGCCGTGCGCGGCGCCTCGCGATGCAGCGGCTCCAAAATTTCCAGGTGACGCAGCGTCGTGTAATCGAGCGCGAGAAAATCATTGCGCCGATAAAACGAAAGCCGCGTCAGGTTCGCCACGTCACGCCGGAGATGTTGCGTGAGATAATGCAGTACGCCGCCCGCCGCGCCGATGGCCGCGTTCCGCTCCTTGAGCCCGAACCCGTCCAGCGACGTCACCTTGAAATGCTCGCGCACGGTGAACAGCGCCGTTTCCGGCGCAAACGTCCAGTCATCGTAACCGTTCAGAATGGGAAATGCGCCATGCAGTTTTTCCCGCAACGACGCGTTCTCGCCCGGGAAAATAATTTCCGCCGGGCGCAATCGTTCCAGTTCGGTGAGCAGCGCCGTTTCATCCTCCAACTCCGTTGTCATGAAATCGCCCGTGGTCAGATCGGCCAGCGCGAGGCCGAAGATTTTTCCAACCGGGCAGATTGCTGCGAGAAAATTATTCCGCTCCGCCGTGAGCATGCGTTCGTCGAAATGCGTGCCGGGCGAAAGGATTTGCGTGACCTCGCGTTTGACGAGTTGGCCGGGCCGCGCCTCCTCCACTTGGTCGCAAATGGCCACCTTGCGCCCCGCCCGCAGGAGCCGCCCGATGTAGGCGTTGGCCGCGTGAAACGGAATCCCGCACATCGGCACGACGCCGCGTTTGGTCAGCGCGACATTCAGCAGGCCCGCGCCGACCTGCGCGTCCTCGAAAAACATTTCATAGAAATCGCCGAGCCGAAAGAGCAGCAGCGCGTCCTTCGGCAGTTCACCCTTGATGCGGCGATACTGCGCCATCATCGGAGTGAGTTGCGCTTCGGCGGCCATGAACGGAAAAGCTAGGCGGAAAACCTTTTCACGTCGAAACGATTTTTTCTAAGAACTTTCCCCCTCGCGTGTCGTTAATAAGGAATAAAGCAGCCAAAATTTAACGCGAAGGCGCAACAGACGCAGCAAACGCATCTGACTTTTCATTAACACCGTGGCTTTAGCCCGGTGTAATGAGGGCCAATGGTTTTTTCAGCCGTTTTAACGGCTTTTTGGCCGGCCGGTTGAAAGCCGTTGAAACGGCTGAACGCGCGTTCGGTCGGTTTTTCCACCGGGGTAAAGCCACGGTGTTAATAAGAGGCGCGAAACAAGAGAACTTTGAATGTGCTTCTTTGCGCCTTTGCGTTGAAATGCTTGATCAAAACCATGGTTGCCAGCCCGGTTCGACGGGAGCATTCTCCGGCTCACGCCGTCTAACGGGAAGGACATTATGAAATTGGAGCTTATTTTCGCGCTAACTCTGGCTTTCGTCGCCAACGCCATCGGGCAGCCCGCCGATCCGTTGACGGAATACGAAACCAACAAATCCGCCGCCGAAAAGTTTTACACCGAAGGCTCCTACGCCAAAGCCCACGAAATCTATACCAAAGTCGATACTTCCCGCCTTCCGACCGACGACGCCCGCTGGGTCGCCTTTCGCTCCGCCGACACTCAATGGCGCTCCCAGGCCGCCACCGACAACGCCGACACCACCAAGCTCGACGAGGCGCGCAACGAACTCGACAAACAAATTCGCGACCTCACGCGCGAGGACCAGCACGACCGCGTCTGGGCCGAAGTGCAGGAATCGTTGGGCGATTTTTTTTGGACGCGCCGCAACAGTAACAATTGGGGCGAAGCGTGGCCGCATTACCAGTCCGCATTGGATTGGTGGGCTGGCGCGCCGGACGTCGAACTTGCGCGCCGCCGTTATCTCGCGATGGTCTGGCGCACGGCCAAACCGCCGGGTGCACAGCGGGACTATTACTACGGTTACTGGGGCAACAATCTCCCGCTCGATGTCCTCGACAATGCGCTCAAGATTGCCCAAAGCCCCGGCGACAAAGCCCACGCGCATTATCTCATTGCGATGACGCTGCGCATCCAGGCCGGCACCGAGCGCCAACGCATCCGCGTGCCGGAAGAGTTCGAAGGCGCAATCCTCCCCGGCAAAAGCACGGACTGGTACGACGACGCGCTTTATAATTACGGCGAATGGATGATGAACCAGGGCCGCATCGTCCCGCTGGCGAACGGCAGTTGGCAAAATGAACCGGACTATGTGAAGGCGCTCGAAATGTTCCGTCGCGTCACGACTGAATTCAAAAAAGGCGAGACTCGTTATTGGGAGCAAGCTGAGCAGCAAATCAAGAACATCACCGATACGCAGGTGAGTGTTAGCGCCGGCAATGTTTTCCTGCCGGACTCGGAAATCCAATATCAACTGAACTGGCGCAACGTGAAGAAAATCGATCTCACACTCTACGCAGTCGATTTGAACCAGGACGTGCAAATCCCGGAGAAGGACTCGCAACAATTGGATTGGTTGCACTCGATCAAAACCGGCTCGCTCGAGAAAATCAAATCGTGGTCCCGTGATACCGGTGATAAGGGCGATTACAAGCCCGGCGGCGACAGCATCCGTTACGAGGGCAAACTCAAGCCCGGCGCGTACCTCCTCGAGGCGCGCGGCGGCGGCCAGGACAGCCGGGACTTGATTCTCGTCAGCGATGCCGCGCTGGTTTTGAAAAGCTCGGGCAAGCAGGCGCTGGCCTATGTTTGCAACGCGCTCGATAGTTCGCCACTTGGCGGCGCCAAAGTGAGCCTGTGGGAAGGATGGTGGGACGGGAATCATTGGCGGGTCCGTTCGCAAGTCAAAGAAGCCGATACAAATGGCATCGCGGTTTTCGATCTCGTGCAACCCGCTGATAACGCTAATAATGATAACGTGCAATTATTCGCAAGCGCCCTTCACGAGGATCGCCAGGCGTTCGCGGAGAACAACTCGTATTGGTATCAACGCAACGAGACCGGCCATTGGCGCATTTACGCCTTCACCGATCGTCCCGCCTACCGCCCGAAAGAGACAGTGAACTGGAAATTCATCGCGCGGCGCTATGATGGCTCGGTTTATTCTACGCCGGCGGATCAATCCATTCATTATCGCATTACCGCGCCCGACAGTTCGCTCGTGAAGGAAGCCGAAGTAAAACTAAACGCATTCGGGAGCGCGTCCGGTTCGCTCGATTTGAAGGAAACCATGCGACTCGGCGAATACCAGGTCGTCTTTTGGGACAAGGACCGAAATCGTCCCATCGGCGCGGCGCCTTTGTTCCGCCTCGAAGAATACAAACTGCCCGAGTTCAAAGTGGAAGTGAAAACGCCCGAGGAAAACGGCCAGAAAAAAACCTTCCGCCTCGGCGATAAGGTCGAGGTCAGCATCCAGGCTGATTATTATTTTGGCGGCCCGGTTTCCGACGCGAGCGTCGAGGTGCTCGTTCACCAAAATCCATTTTGGCACGAGTGGCATGAGCCGCGTCCTTACCCGTGGTTGCATGAAAACATGGATGACGAGAGCTCCCCTTATGGATATAGCGGTCGTTTTCGCAATCGCTATTACGGCGGCGGCAATCAAATCATCAAACGCGAAACCATCAAAACCGACGCTACCGGCAAGGCCACGCTCACGTTCGACACGCCCGAGAATGCCAGCCAGGACTTCGAATATCGCATCGAAGCCCGCGTCACCGATTCCTCACGCCGCGAAATCACCGGCAGCGGCACCGTGCGCGTGACCCGCCAGCATTATTACGTTTACGCCGAGCCCGCCCATTGCCTCTATCAGCCGCAGGACAAGGTCACCGTGAATTTCAAGGCGCTCGACGCCAACGAGCAACCGGTGAAAACCGAGGGCACGGTCAAAGTCACCCGCGATTATTGGTTCGAAATCTGGCTCGCGCCCGACGGCCACGAAGTCAAAGGCGGCGACCTCAAAGCGCTCCAGGCAAAAAACAAAATCTGGCCGCCGCCGCCCGAACGCCCCGATCAAAAAAGCTGGCGCTTGAAATTCCGCGGCTACGAACACGATGACATCCTGACGCGTTCGCTTAACACAGACACGAACGGCGAGGCGCACCTGGACTTCACGCCCGAGCGCGAAGGTTATTACCGCGTCGCCTGGACCAGCGACGACGCCTATCACGAAACGATGTATGCCACCTTCACCAATCACATCACCGCCGATACGACCGTCTGGGTTTGCACCGACCGCAGCACGGACCTCGGTTATCGCCACGGCGGCGTGGAAATCATCGCGGACAAGGACACCTTCCGCGTCGGCCAGGTCGCGCCCGTGATGCTCGTTTCGCGCACGCCGGATCGCTACGTGCTTTTCAGCGTCGAATGCGAGGACCTTTACAGCTATCAACTCGTGCACCTCGATGGCACCGTCAAACTCGTCAACTTGCCCGTGGAAGAGAAGCACGTGCCGAATGTTTTTCTGGACGCAACCCTCGTCGATGACCGGCAGATTTTCACCGACAGCAAACAAATCATCGTCCCGCCCACGAAAAATTTTCTGACCGTGGACGTGAAGCCCGACCGTTCGCAATATCAGCCGCGCGATGAAGGCACATTTGTCGTCACTACCAAAAACGACGAAGGCAAACCGGTGTCCGCCGAAGTCGCCCTCGGCTTGGTGGATCAATCGGTTTTTTATATCCAAAGCGATTACGCCGGCGACCCGCGCCAGTTTTATTTCGGCCAGAAACGTCCGCACCCGATCCAGACGCAGGCCACGATGAACCAAAAGAGCTACACAAAACTGGTCCTCGGGGACAACGACCAGTTGCTCGATGAGCGTGAGTTGGAGCGACAAAAAGAAATCGAGCGCAATCGCGGTGAGCTTTATGACCGTGACGGGATTGCGATGGTAACGAATTTTATCGATGAACTTGATGCGCAGAAAGAATCCTATGGTGCTGTCACCACTCGCGGAGGCATCGGCGGCGGCGGTGGGGGCACCGGTCGCGCTTTCTACCGCGAAGCTGCATCGGCGGATGTGAATATGGCTATGCCGGTTGAGGCGCCAATGTCCGCGTCGGCGGCCACGGCGGCAAAGGTTCCCATGTTGGCGGGGCTGAGTATG
>DASXHY010000414.1:0-7115 GCA_036488095.1 Verrucomicrobiia bacterium
AACGACTGACACCAACGGTTATCTCGAAATGCCCGGCAGCCGCACGGCGGCATCACCCGACCTGCATTGGTATTTTGCAAACAACCCAAGCCCGGCCACGCCGACAGGTCTTGGCGATGAAGATGCGATTCGCGCCGTTTGGAGCGCGGACAAGGGTATCCAATAAGGTTTTTTCGCTTGCATAAAAAATTCAGATTTCCAAACAAAACTATTTTCTTCCGCGCAAAAACCATTTAAGTTTGAAACCTTTCGCGAAATTAAGTGTCATAAATTATGAACATGAAAACTCTCTTGCTCTGGGTCGGCGCACTCTATCTCACGACCGCAGTCGCGGTTCCCATCCCGGATTCCTGTCGCACCGGCGGCTTTGCTATCGGATGCCAGGCGTGGACGTTCAATCACTTCACCGTCTTTGAGGCCATCGACAAAACCGCCGAAGCCGGCGGCAAAGTGATTGAATTCTATCCCGGCCAGAAACTCAGCAAAGAGCAACCCGACATCAAATTTGATCATAATGTCTCGGACGACGTCATCGCCCAGGTCCAGGCGCGGCTGAAAGAACGCGGTCTGCGCGCGGTCAATTACGGCGTAGTGGGTATTCCCAAAGATGAAGCCGGTGCGCGAAAAGTTTTTGAGTTCGCAAAAAAAATGGGACTTTACGGCATCACGACGGAATCGGTGGAGTCGATTGATACCATCGAAAAACTCGTCAAAGAGTACGACATCAAAGTTGGTTTTCACGATCATCCCAAGCGTCCGAACGACCCGAGCTATAAAATGTGGGACCCGAATTATGTCCTTAGCGTCGTGAAAGACCGCGACCCGCGCATCGGGTCCTGTGCTGACACCGGACATTGGATGAGGTCCGGGCTGGACCCGGTGGAATGCTTGAAAATTCTCAATGGCCGCATCATCAGCTCGCATCTCAAAGACCTCAATGAGCAATCGCCTTCGGCCCACGACGTTCCCTACGGCGAAGGCGCTTCAAACATTCCGGCCATTCTGCGCGAACTCCAGCGGCAGGGGTTTAACGGCAATATCTCAGTTGAATACGAGTACAATTGGGAAAACAACGTTTTGGATGCCGCTCAATGCATCGGCTTCGTGCGCGGTTTCGGCGCCAAATAATTTCCTCGGCTATGACACAAGAACAAAAACCATCAACCGACATCGAAAACAAACCGCGGGCCGCAGAGCCTGTTAAAACCGCCTGCGAGTGCAACGGTGACTTCACCGCCGCTTTCATCGTCCTGCGGTTGTGGCTGGCCGTGCGTGCCATTCTCGCCGGCATCGAGAAATTCGGCGCTTTTCACACCTTCCAAAAAGCGGCCATCGATCCGACCACCGGGATGGAAGATCCCAGCGGCGCCATGATCGAAGTGAAACAGAAATTCTATGCGCTGACGAATTACTCGGGCGTGCCCCAATCGCTTAAAGATAAATTCGCCACCGAACCGTTGCTGCCGCATGCGCTGACCACACCTTTTTATGCCGTGCTCGGTTGGGCGCTCATCGCCCTCGGCCTCATGCTGCTGGTGGGATTGGGCACGCGGATTTCCCTGTTCTTGCAGGGATTACTTTACGTCGCGCTGACGGTCGGCCTCATTCTCCTCAAGCAGGAAGACGGTGTCGCGTGGCTGGGAATCCACATCGCTCTCATTTCACTCGCGCTGATGCTCGCCAAACACAATCGGTTTACTCTCTTACGAAAGTGGTAGAAAATCTCATGACTCGACGGGAATTTGTCCGCACCACCGCTGCGGCCGGCGCCGGCCTTGCCCTCGCCGCGGCCACACAATCTGCCTTCGGGCAGACGGGCGCCTCCTCAAATTCGAAAGACCGCATGGACATCGCCCTCATCGGCTTCGGCGCCGAGGGCCGCGTATTGCTGGAATCACTACTCAAAATTCCCAGCGTCCGCCTCGTGGCCGTGGTGGATATTTGGGATTACGCGCGGGAATATGCGAAACGTTACCTCAAAGCCAACGGCGTTGAGGTCAACATTTACGAAAATCACGAGGACTTGTTAGCCAAGGAAAAAACCTTGCAAGCCGTCATCGTCGCCACACCGGATTTTTGGCACGCGCCCATCACCAATACCTGCCTCAAAGCCGGCCTGCACGTGTATTGCGAAAAAATGATGTCCAATACCATCGATGGCGCCCGCTCGATGGTAGCCACCATGCGTGAAACCGGCAAATTGCTCCAGATCGGCCACCAACGCCGCAGCAATCCGCGTTATCTGTTCGCGCTCAACCACCTCTTGCACGAAGCAAAAATTTGCGGCCGCCTCACCGCCGCCAACGCCCAATGGAATCGCGCGGTCGAAAAGGATTTTGGTTGGCCGAAGAAAGCCGAGATGTCGTCCGCGCAACTCGCCAAATACGGCTACAAGGACATGCATCAGTTTCGCAATTGGCGGTGGTTCAAGGGCCTGGGCGGCGGTCCGCTCTCCGACCTCGGCGCGCACCAAATCGATATTTTCAACTGGTGGTTCGGCATCGTGCCAAAGTCAGTCATGGCCAGCGGCGGTGTCGATTATTATCCCAACCACGAGTGGTACGATAACGCGATGGTCATCTACGAATTCGCGCTCCCCGAAGGCACCGCGCGCGCCTTTTATCAGGTGCAGACCACGACCAGCGCGGGCGGCGGCTACTACGAAATGTTCATGGGCGACCAGGGGTCGATTAAAATGTCCGAAAACCCCTCTATCTCCGCCGTGTTTCGCGAAGCCAGCGCGCCGCCCTGGGATGACTGGGTTCACAAGAATTACCTTGCCGCGAAAAAAGCCCCTGCCGGCGAAGCTCCCTCGGACGTCGTCAAAGTGGACGTGCGCGAAACCGCCCAGCTCGCCGCGTACGATATTCCCGTTTTTTTCAATAAATTTATTCATCAGCCGCATTTGGAGAATTTCTTCAAAGCCATCCGCGGCGAAGCCAAGTTGAACTGTCCGGCGGACGAAGCCTTCCGCAGTGAATATGTCATTCACAAAGCGAACGAGGCCATTCCGCTGGGAAAAGTCCTCGAGATCGATCCAAAAGACGCCACTGCTTGATGCATTGAAAGTTGATAAACACATGAACCGAAAAATCTTCACCATCCTGTCCCTCTTGTTGGCCGCTGTCTGCGTTCGCGCGGAAGACAAAGTTCCGTTGAAAACCGAATTGCCACCGCCGCTCTTTGTCGGTACGCCGGTTCCCGTCAAGTTGCCGAACCTCGAACCCCAGCGCCAGGGCGCGCGCCCGGACTTCATGGTTCCGGTCGGCACCACGAATATCGCTCTGGGCAAAAAAGTTACTTCGAGCGACAGCGAACCCGTGATGGGCACGCTGGACTTGATCACGGACGGCGATAAAGCCGGCGATGAAGGCTCGTGGGTGGAATTGGCGCCCGGCAAACAGTGGGTGCAAATCGACCTGCAAAAGTCTTCCGACATCTATGCCATTCTGGTCTGGCATTATCATTCGCAGGCGCGGGTTTACCTGGACGTAGTGGTGCAGGTTTCGGATGACCCGACGTTTTCCAAGGATGTGACCACCGTTTTCAACGCCGACGCGCAGAATGACCTTGGGCTGGGGGCAGGGAAGGATTTGGCCTATATGGAGTCTTACGAAGGCAAATTGATTGATGCCAAGGGCGTCAAGGCACGTTACGTTCGGCTTTACAGCAAGGGTAACACCACCAATAAACTGAATCATTACATCGAAGTCGAAGTATTTGGCAAACCCGCCGCTTAAAATCCGCTGGGCGATTTTTTTCACCATCGCCCTGCTGGCGCTCGCGTTTCGCGCGCCTCGTCTCGGCGAGCGGCCAATGCACACGGACGAGGCAATCAATGCCTATATCACCGGTAGACTCCTCGCCGGAAAAGAATACAAATACGATCCCAAAGACCGGCACGGCCCGGCGCTTTATGCGATTTCGTTTCCCGTTGCAAAGCTATCGGGCGCCAAAACTTTCTCGGATTTGACCGAAACATCCGTCCGGGCAGGGCCAGCCATCATCGGGGCGCTCGCCATTCTTCTTTTCGGATTTCTCGTAGACCGTTTCGGCAAGCCCTCGGCAATCGCGGGCGCGATATTGTTCGCCATTTCTCCGCTGCCTGTTTATTACGCCCGGGATTTCATCCACGAAACCTTGTTTGTAGCAGCCACGTTGGCGTTCATCGTTTTCGCATTACGCGTTGGGGAAAGCAAATCCGTGCGCGATGGAATTTTAACGGGCATCAGCGCAGGCCTCATGCTCGCCACCAAGGAAACCGCCACGATTCATTTCGCTGCATTTGGAATTGCAGCGGCGTGGTGGCTTTGGGCCACGCGGCCTGTTGATGCGCCGCGGCGGGAGTGGCACTCCGCCCCGAAACCAGCAGTTGCCGCACTCGTCTCATTCTGTTGCATCTTGCTGGCATTGTACTCGTGGTGGGGGCAGCACTGGCAGGGGCTGTTTGATTTGATTCACGCTGTTCCGCATCTCGCGGCGCGCGCCGGCGGGGAAGGGCACGAGAAGCCCGCATGGTATTATCTCGCGCTGTTGTGCGGCGGATGGTCGGGCGCGGCTGTGCTCGCGCTCGCGATTTGGGGAGCCATCAGCCGTCGCGAAGAAATCCGCTCCAACAAGGCACTCCAGGCCCTCATCGTTTACACCGTCGCCATCACTGTTTTATACAGCGCAATTCCGTACAAAACGCCGTGGCTGGCCCTGAATTTATTTCTTCCGATCGCTCTGCTGGCGGGACGGGGGCTCTGGAATCTTTGGCTGGTGACGCGGGATGGCAGATTTCTAGTGCTGCTGTTCGCGGTAGCATTGACAGTCGCGCTTTGTCACGACACTCGGAAGCGCGTTTTCTTGGCCCCGGCCGACGAACGCAATCCTTACGCCTACGCTCAAACCGTCGATGATATCCTGCGCTTGCAAAAACGGGTCCAGCAGGTGGCAAGCAGCAATCCCTCCGGGAAGAATCTCCGCATCGCCGTGGTGGCGGCGGACGCGTGGCCGCTGCCGTGGTATTTGCGGGGTTTTCCCAATGTCGGTTTTTGGCAGCCGGACCAGAATCCCGGCAAGGCGGACATCTATATTACTTCAGCCGACGCCGCTGACAAGCTGGGACCCCTCGTGAAGGATTGGCGGAGCGATTTTTTCGGAGTGCGGCCCGATGTTTTGCTCGTGATGTGGCTGCCGCCTGAAACGAAATCATCCCCATGAGCGACGCCGGCGTCCATGTGTTCACGCATCACGCGATGGCGACATTCTTTCAGCTTCGCCTCGCGGCGGAGGAACACAGTTATGCCGCCCAGGCCGCGCGCGTAACTTTCGATTTGTTGGACCATATCGAAGGCTTATTGAGCCGATTTCGCGAGAACAGCGAGATCAGTCAGATCGCCGGGCTTGCGCCAGGAGAAAAATTTCGCCTGGCCGAGCCCACATTCAGTTGCCTGGAAACCGCGCGGGAAATGGAAACGGCAACTGGCGGCGCGTTTTCGGTCACCGCCGCCGCGTTGCGCACGCAGCCAACCCCGCCGCAATGGACTCTTTCGCGGGACGATTTCTCGATTCGCTGCGATGCCGGGCGATTGGAATTTGATTTGGGCGCAATCGGAAAAGGATTCGCGCTCGATCGCATGGCGCAGGAATTGGCCGATTGGGATTGTTCGTCGTTTCTTCTCAGCGCAGGCGGCAGCAGTGTGTTGGTTGGAACGCCGCCACCGGGCAAACCCGGCTGGTCCGTGGGATTAAGTGATGATGCCGCCAGCCGCCGGTTCTGGCTTCAGCATTGTTCATTAAGCGGCTCGGGCGTGGCCGTGAAGGGCGAGCACATTCTTGATCCCCGCAGCGGTGAATCCGCGCGGGAACGGTCGCGTGCCTGGGCTCTCGCACCCACAGCGGCGCAGTCGGACGCTCTTTCCACCGCCTGCATGGTGCTGAATGAAATGGAAATCGCCGCGCGCCTGAAAGGTCGCGACGAATGGCTGGCGTTTATCTTGCAGGATGGCGAGTGGCGCCATTACGGCGCCCGCGAAATGCCGCCGGTGGACGACGAAGCCAACCCAGCGCGGTAGGACGCGGCGCTCCGCGCGCCGAATTGATAAACGCCACGACTCACGATTTTTTCCACATGCCAGCGGCGCGCACGGAGTGACGCGCCCCGCCAATTACTTCACGGCTCCGCCGCGAGTTCTGCACAGGTGTTATTCCAAAACTTGACGCATTGGGCGATCTCGGGGCTCGAGTTGGTCCAGTGATATTCGTATTCCACGCAGAACGCGCCGTGGAAATGTTGCCGCTTCAATTCCGCCATCAGCTCTTTCGTCTTCTCCACGCCCGTCCCCCACGGCACATCATGCGCCTTCGGACCCATTTCGTTCAGGTCTTTGAAGTGCAGACAAATGATGTGGCCTTCCAGTTTTTTCAGGCACTCAAGCGGGTCCAGGCCCGAGCGCATCCAATGGCCGACATCCGCGCACGCGCCCATCAACGGCGTGCGTCCTTTGATGGCCGCCAAAACCGTGTCCGGATTCCAATAATGCGAAGGCTTGGGATGATCATGAATGGCAACCTTGATGTTGTATTCCTTGCAAAGTTTTTCCACGGTATCCAAAGCGTCCGGCTCCGGTTCGGCGACCAGCACGCCGATGCCCCATTTTTTTGCAAATTCAAAAACCTTCCGGCTTTTCGCTTCGTCCGCCGGCAATTGCACCACTCCAATGTTGACGAAATTCCCAAATCCGTCCGCATGGAGTTTTTTATCGATGGCTGCGCGGTCCTGGTCGGAAATGCCGACAGTGCCGACCCTGTTCGTGCCGTCGAGAATCACGCTGCCGGAAATGCTCATGTACTTCACGCCCAGCGCCGCCGTCATGTCGATGGCGTCAAAAATGGAGAATTTCTGGAACGTGTAGGAATGGATCGCCAACTCCCAACCGAGTTTTTCCGCGGGAGTCTGTTCCGCCGCGCGTGTAAGGACTGTTGTGAACAAGGCGAGCAATATAAGAAATAGTTTTTTCATGGCATGTCTTGTTTAGACCTATGAACGTTTAGCAGGTTCTGCAAGGCAAAGATATAACCGATTTCGGGGATGCGATTATTTTACTGTTTGCGTGATTTGCAATTGTCAC